>JBDKHD010000069.1:0-2872 GCA_039797885.1 Pseudomonadota bacterium | reverse complement strand
GTGGCAGTCGCATGGGCATGGCCAAGGATGTCGAATTGCGTTTGCACGCCCTGCTGGGAGAAGACGGCTTTAAGCGTTTGCTTGAGCAAGAACGCTTAAAGTGCGATCTGTATTAAAAGCAAAAGGCGCATGGCGCGTCTTTTCAACCGTGGGCGGGCGGGTTACTATCGCCACGCTTTGGTTGGGTAAAAACCCTAGGTTTTATTTCGACCCGTCATTTATAAAACAAGGAGTTCTCATGAAAAAATTGTCCGCTGCCTTCCTGGCGGTTTCTTCTGCATCGTTATTTTTGGCCGGTTGCGCCAGCAAAGGCCCTGCTTTTACTGAAAATTGCGAATACAAAGCCGGTGTGCAAGCGCCTGAATGGTATTGCAACCCTGAAATGGACGGCAGCGTCGCCGCTATTGGTGAAGCACGCCCAAACCCTGCAAACGACATGAACATGCAGCGCACGCAAGCTACCGCTGCGGCGCGTACGGCTTTGGCGCGCCAAATGGAAAGCAAAGTGCAAGCCATGTTGACCGACTGGGCACGCACCACGGGCGCAGGTGATGCGCAAACCTACGAGAAAAACTTTGAAGACGTATCTCGCCAAATTTCACAACAAACCCTAACCAACACGCATCAGCTGAAACGTTGGGTTACACCCGATGGAGCTTTGGTGTTGTTGATTGGCATGAGCGCCGAAGAAGCCAAGGGCCAAGTAAAAAATGGCATCAAAACCAGCATGGGTAACAAAGAAGCTTTATGGCAACAATTCCAAAGCCAACAAGCATTAGAGTCTTTGGATAAGCAGCTGGATAAATCTTTCGATAAACAATAATTATCGGGAAGGCCAAGCTAAAGCTTGGCCTTTTTTTTATGGACAGAAGACATTTTTTAACTTTGTTGGGCGTTATGGGCGGCGCGGTTTCTTTACGCTCATGGAGCGATGACGCCAAGTTTGAACAGTTTTTAAAAGATCAAAATGGCGGATTCTCCGCTTATCAGGCGCGCCTAGAAAAAGATTTTAATACCTATCTAAGCGTGACTGCGCAAGAGTTTGCTCGCTATCAAAAACGAGTTAAAGCCGTGTGGGGCGATGAGCAGCTTGGCAATGCCAAGGTGTTGGTTTCTTATTCCCAAGATTTAAAAACGCGCACCGTTATTAATTACGAAGCAGGCACGGTATTGGTCGAAACTTTAGCCGCATCTGATAGCAAGCAGGCGCAGCAAGAATTGATGCGCACGTTAATTCAAAATGCCCATGCGGATACGCAAAGTTTTTACGCCAATAGTGAGCTGGATCGCGCGATTCAAGCGAGTTTAGAAAAAAATACCAAGCTAAATAAAAAAGCTCAGCTTGATAAAAAATACCTTATTGCCGATGCTTTAACAGGAAAAACCCGCCCAACCAGTACAGAAATTGATGCGGCTGTTCTAAAAGCCAGTAAGCAAGCCACGGCTGCTACGCAAATTACTGAGCTTGGGCAAAAGGTTTACAGCTTGAGTATTCCGCTTACGGCTACGCAAATGCATAAAAAAGCCGATAGTTATCGCGCAACGGTAACGGAATTTGCAAAAAAAGAAGGGCT
Organism: Pseudomonadota bacterium; assembly: GCA_039797885.1. GTDB lineage: Bacteria > Pseudomonadota > Gammaproteobacteria > Pseudomonadales > Oceanobacteraceae > Venatoribacter. The sequence goes on along the minus strand of JBDKHD010000069.1, from coordinate 1,298 downwards.
GAATCCTGCTTTAGTTTTGGCCATTATTCATACTGAAAGCGCGTTTAATCCGATGGCGCGCTCTCCTGTGCCTGCCTTTGGCTTAATGCAAATCGTGCCCACCTCGGCAGGAAAAGATGCCAGTGCTTATGTGTACGGTAAGGCATCTTTGTTGACACCTTCGTATTTATATAACAGCGAAAATAACATAAAAATGGGTTGCGCTTATTTGCACATTTTGTATTTTAATTATTTGTCGAGCATTGAGGATTCAGAGAGCCGGCTGTATTGCACCATCGCTGCTTATAACACTGGTGCAGGCAATGTAGCTCGTGCTTTTAGTGGAAATGCTAATGTCAAACAAGCCGCTGTGTTGATTAATAAAATGCAGCCCAGCGAAGTGTATCGGCATTTACAAGTACGTTTGCCCTATCAAGAAACGCGCGATTATGTCGAGCGTGTAAACCGTCGCTATCAAAGTTATTTGGCCTAATCCGCCTCTGTACACAAAGGGGTGGCAGTAAGGACAATGCGCAATTAAAAAAGCTGTTGCTGTTTAGCCTTTAAGCAGTAGGAAAATAATAATGCCGCACCTCATCATGACTGCTATTTTGGCGCTGACGCTTTTAGGTTGTGCCAATTTCTCTGAAAAAATCGAACCGCCACCTTTGTGGTATACCAGCCCCTTGGTCAATACTGAGCAGCACTATTACGGCCAAGGAGAGGGCAAAACACTGGCAGAAGCGCGCACGGCGGCGCGGGTGAATTTGCAGCAGCGCTTAGGTTTGGCCAAGCCTGTACATGTCAGTAATTTTTCGGTGATAGACGGCAAGCGCATTGGCCAAGAGCAATGGATTATGCAAATCGCGGTGGAGCCATGGCAGTTTAAGACTGAACTGGAATTTCACATTAAAAATGCGCTTAAAACGCAAAAGAGCACTTTGGAACAGACGATTTTAGAAAATCCACTGAAACGATATTACGTATCTGTGCAGGTTTTAACCGAACTGGCCGAGCAAAAAAATCGTATTAAAGTTCTGCATGATTTAACGAAAAGTAATGCGATTAAGACCTATTTGGCGCAAGTTTCAGCCATGGAAAAAATCGCAAAAGAATATCGCTCGGCGTTATTCTTTACGGTAGAAAGCAATTCAAATGCGGTTTTTAAAGTAATGACCGCTCAGCTTAATAAACAGGGTTTTGTGGTTAAAAAAGATCAGCAGAGTAATTCAAATAAAATCGCACTAAAATTGAGCTTACAACAGGATGTACAAAAAGAACCCAATAGTGCTGCGGTGTCGGCGCAGCTTCTTGTGCAA
>JBDKHD010000068.1:0-5168 GCA_039797885.1 Pseudomonadota bacterium | reverse complement strand
AAAGACCAAACCAAAGGCATTTTTAAGGTGGTGCGTAGGCGCAAACGGAAAATACGGAAGCCCTGAAAGAAGGCCGCCAGCACACACAGCAGCGCCATCGCCCAGCCAGGCAGCAAGCTATCTAGGCGCAAAATAAAGAGCATCACAAACAGCCAAGTACTGCCCAGCACGGCCTTATCCAGCCACTCTAAATTGGGCACGCGGGGTGCGCCCGTGCCATTGGCGGTGAACATCGGCAACACGCGACCCGCCACCACACTGATAAAAAGCACAATCATCAGGCTCACCGCATGGCCGCCCCACCACACCAAAGACAGATCGTTAATGTGGTTGCCGTAGTGCATCACGCCGTTCATTGCCGTCATAATCAGCATTACCACTGCAAAGAAATAGTTGTGAGTTTGGCGCACCTGAAACAGCAAACTAAAGAAAAACCACGCCACCATCGGCATAAAGGTCATATCCACAGCGGCGGTCAGCCACCAAGGTACGAGGTCGCCCAGCAGCATCAGCACACGCGCCAAAAGCCACAGCATGGCCAAGATCAGCAAGGGCTTGCCATTGGTGGCACGACGGCCTGTCCAATTCTGCACCGCCGTTAATAAAAAGCCCGCCACCACCGCAGCGGCAAAACCGAACAGCATCTCGTGGCTGTGCCAAAACGTCCCCGACACTGATCCAAAATGCGGAATGCCCGCTACCGCTGCGCCATGCAGCATCGCCACAAAACCTGCGCCCCAAATGGCTAACGCCAAGGCACTAAAAGCCGCAGCAAACAAAAACAGAGGTCGAAACGCTTGCCCCCAGATTGGGGCGGATGGGGAAAGGTGATTCATAGTTATCTCATCTCATCAAAGCATAATACTTGAGTGTAATAGTAAACTATTAGCAAGCGCCATCATACGCAAAGACAGGCAAAGTTCCAGCCGTTTTGCGTTACACTACCCACCTTTATCCAGATAGAGCCACAGCTTTCCCATGAGTAATAAGCAATCTTCCATTATTACCCGCATAAACCTTGCTATGAGCGCCATTATTATGATGGCCATTTCCACCATCATGGTGTCTTACTGGCTCTCCGACCAAGCCGACAACGACGCTTACGCCATCAACAAAACCGGCTCCATGCGCATGCTCAGCTACCGCACCGTACTTGAACCCGAACAAAGCCTAAGCCGCGAGCAGATTGCCACCATTTTTAAAGACCCGATTATTTTAAATGTGATTCACAACGCCAATCTCAGCGATGCTTTTATTAGCCTTGAAAGCGAATGGCACAACATCGAACCCATTCTCGTCAGCATGCAAGTCGCAAAAAGTGAAAAAATCAGCCTTGTCGACAATTTTATTGTGCGCTTAAACAACACAGTAACGGGCATTCAGCACAACGCCGAGCACAACATTCGCTCGCAGCGCACCTTTCAAGTTATCGCCTTTTTCTTCACCGTTATTTTATCGACCGTCGTGATTTATTGGATTCACCTGCGCGTCGCCCTACCATTAAGCGAGCTCACTAGCACCGCGCGCCAAATTGGCCGTGGCGATTTTTCATGCAGCATCAGCCCCGCCAGCAACGACGAGCTAGGCGTACTATCGCGCTCCTTTGAGCATATGTGCAAAGCCATTGCCTACATGTACGAATCACTGGAAAAACAAGTCGAAGAAAAAACCGCCGCACTGCGCAACAGCAACAAAACCCTTAGTTTTTTATACAATTTATCGCGCCGCGTCAGCGCCCATGAAATTAACAAAAACGATTTTGACAGCATCATTGACGAACTGATGGCCGTAACCGAACTAAACGACATCGAACTGTGCCTGCTCACCCAAGGCGGAGATATTCCCTATTTACAAATTAACGGCAGCAAAGAAGACAACCCTATCTGTCGCACACGCAACTGCCGCGACTGCGTCACAGGCCAGCTCACAGACAACCCCGATATTCACTACCCCGTTACCCGTGAAAATCACGACTACGGCGTGCTCATTATTAAAAAACCCGAGCACGACTTGCAGCCTTGGCAAGAAAACTTACTGCAATCCGTAGCCAGCCTAATTGCCATCGCCCTAAACCTACAAAGCGAAGAAGAAAACATTCGCCGCATTACCCTAATTTCCGAACGCAACGTCATTGCCCGCGAATTGCACGACTCGTTAGCGCAAGCGCTATCTTATTTAAAAATTCAGGTGACGCGTTTAAATCGCGCCATTGGCACCAACAATTACGAAGTAATGATGGACGTCTCCACCGAGCTAAAACAAGGGCTGGACTCCGCCTACCGCCAACTGCGCGAACTGCTCACCACCTTCCGTTTAAAAATCGACGGACGCGGCCTAAGCGAAGCCCTAGCCAACACCATCAGCCAGTACAAAGAACAAACCAGCATGGCCATCACGCTGGACTACCAGATCATGAACGTGCCTTTAACCCCACAAGAAGAAATTCATTTGCTGCAAATTATTCGTGAATCCATTCAAAACGCCATACACCATTCACACGGCAGCAGCGTATTGGTATCGCTGAAAAAACAAGCCGACAACAGCATCAACCTCAGCATCGAAGACAACGGCATCGGCATCAACACCAACCCTGAAAAGCTCAACCACTACGGCATGGCCATCATCCAAGAACGCAGCCACCAACTGCACGGCAAAGCCAAAGTACAAAGACGCGACGAAGGCGGCACAGGCGTGTATTTCTCCTTTGTACCCGAGTATCTGCGAGAGAAGTAACAGGAGATCAGCATGAAAAAATTAGCTTTAACAGCATTATGGAGCCTGAGCTTACCCTGCTTGGCGCAATTAAATGCCGAGGCATCCGACCCCCGCACGCTTGGCTGGATGCAGGGTTTTCCGCCTGCGGCGGAGATTTTAATTGCCGAAGACAAGCTGGATGATAAAAAAATCGTCGCTGAAATTATTCCAGAGCTTAAACACAGCGCCATTGGTGATGCCACCGTGCGCCAAGTACTGGATATGACGACCGCTCTTAAATACAGCGAAAATTATGCCGACCCCAAGGCCGATATTTGGCAATACGCCGCTGCGGCCAACCCCATGCCCAAACCTTCAGACTACCAAGGCCCAGATGGTTATTTTGACCACCTAAAAACGGTGCAAAAGCAAGGCAAGCACGGCGAAGCTTTCGGCTATAAAACCGTGAGCACCGATGTGCTGGGCTGGGTTATTTCGCGCGTTACAGGCCAAGATTGCGCTCAATTTATCAGCGAGCGCTTATGGCAAAAAAATGATCATCGCCCGCTTTTGCTAAATTGGGTGAGTATTTTTTAAAGCAATAAAAAAAGCGCTTACAACTCATCCCCTAAAGCAAAGTATTTTGCGCTAGGGGCGCGTTGTAAGCGCCCTGTTACTCAGTGGATATTAGTAAATATCGTGCTGAGTGTTCTTCACGTTGAACTTACCTGTTGGGGTAATCAAACGCTTGTCTTTGATGACTTTTTTCAGTTTCAGAGTCTTGTCGTCGACGATTACAATGGCAGACTCTTCTTCTTGGCCGTTCCACACAGAGAACCACACTTCGTCACCGTTGGCATTGAACTCAGGCTGTACGACACGAGCTTGCGCTGGATTTTTGATGCCAGACCACTCGGTAATAGGCAGCACTTTGTAGCCTGCTTCTAGGTTTTTGATATCAAACACCGCCACAGACTGCGCCAGTTTCATATCGGGGTTCAAAGTGGTATCCACATAAAGGTTGGTGGACTTGGGATGGGTCTTGATAAACAGCGAACCACCGCCCTGAGCTTTCAGGGTTTGCACCACTTTCCATGCGCTTTCTTTGTGTTTCTCTGGGTCGGTACCGATCAGAGATACGGTTTCATCACCTAGGTGGCTGGTTGCCCACACAGGACCGAATTTAGGATGCACGAAGTTGGCACCACGGCCTGGGTGAGGAATCTTACCCACATCAACCAAGGCAGCCATCTTACGATCTTTAGAGTCGATCACAGCCACTTTGTTGGAGTTGTTTGCTGCGGTTAGGAAGTAGCGGTGTGACACGTCCCAACCACCATCGTGCAGGAAGGGTGCAGTACCAATAGTGGTTACTGTGAGGTTGTTGATGTCCTCATAGTTTACCAGCAGCACTTTACCCGTTTCTTTGACGTTCACGATGAACTCTGGGTGCTCGTGCGAGGCAATGATTGCCGCTACGCGAGGCTCAGGATGGTACTCTTGCGTGCCCACTACCATGCCGCGAGTAGAAACGATTTGCAGAGGCTCTAAAGTCTCGCCGTCCATAATGGTGAATTGTGGTGGCCAGTAAGAACCTGCGATGGCGTATTTGTCTTCGTAACCTTTGAACTTAGAGGTTTCAACCGAACGCGCTTCGATACCCACTTTGATTTCAGCAACGCGAGCAGGCTCTTTCATCCACAAGTCGATCATATCGATGCGAGCATCACGACCAATAACCAGCAGGTAACGGCCAGAAGCCGACATCCGAGAAATGTGTACGGCGTAGCCCGTGTCGATGGTTTTCACGATTTTGTGCGTGTCGCCGTCGATCAGCGCAATCTTACCGTTGTCACGCAGGGTCACAGAGAACAGGTTCGCTAAGTTCAGCTTGTTCATTTGTTTCTTTGGACGGTTTTCAGGTTTTACCAAAACCTTCCAAGAGTCTTTCATCGCCTGCATGCCCCACTCGGGAGGTGTTGGAGGCTGATGCATCACATACTTGGCCATCAGGGTGACTTCTTCAGGCGTAAACTGGCCAGAAGAGCCCCAATTAGGCATACCCGCAGGTGAGCCGTAGCCAATCAAGGCTTCTAAGTAAGCTTGGCCTTTTTCCTGAGTGATATCGGGAGTCAGAGGCTTGCCTGTTGCCCCTTTCCGCAGCACACCGTGGCAACCTGCGCAGCGTTGGAAATAAATGTCGCGTGCTTTGTCAAACTCGGCCTGAGTTAAATCAGGTGCGCCTGGGGTGCGTACGACGTTGTCCGCTGCATGAGCTGCACCGATGCTGCCCAAAGACAGCAACATAGCGAGTGCTAACGGGGTTTTCAGATTTTTCATGGGCTTTCCTCTCTCAAGTTATCGCTTTTTTTAAGGTGAAAAATTGTCGCTTAAAAACGTTTATTTACTGCAAAAAGAAAGTGCGTTTTTATGCGGGTAATTCGTCAGGTTTTTGGTATAGCGTATTTATTAAA
>JBDKHD010000067.1:0-4319 GCA_039797885.1 Pseudomonadota bacterium | reverse complement strand
ATTAAAGTTGCCAGCGCCACAGGATCAAGCCCCAAGCTACTGGCAATGGCGATAAAGACAGGAATGAGCAGCGCGGCGGTGGCGGTGTTGCTGGCAAATTCCGTCAAAAAGACCACGAAGGTCACTATGATTAACGTGGCCAGTAACGGCCCGCCACTGGCTAAAAGTTGCCCCAAACTTTCTCCTAAAAATAAGCTGGTTTGCGTCTCTTTCAAGATTGCACTCAAACACAGGCCGCCGCCAAACAAAATCAATACGCCCCAGTCGGTGGTGCGATCAATGTCTTGCCATGCCACTACCCCAGTAAGAGCCAGTAATAAGAGCGCGCCTATGGCCACTAAGGTGTCAAAGCTGCTAAAGCCGCCCAACCAAGCATTGATAGGGGTGGAAAACACCCAGCACAGCACGGCGGTGGCAAAGATAGCGAGGGTAGCTTTTTGCTGTTTGTCCCAATGAATGGGCGTTCTATCAATGGCAATGCGTGCGCTTAAATCGGGTTTAATCACCAAATAAAGCACGGCTATGGCCGCAGGCAGTAACAGCAAGGTGATGGGCAGCGCCTTTTGCATCCACTCAATAAAGCTCATGCCTGTTTGCGCGGCGGCAATGGCATTGGGCGGGCTGCCGACCAAGGTGGCGATGCCACCGATGCTGGCGCAGTAAGCCACGCCCAGCAGGGCGAAAGTCCAAGTGCGCTCTTGGTTATTCTGTTTGAGTTGCCCTAGTAGCCCAAGTACCAAAGGCAGCATCATGGCGGCGGTAGCGGTGTTGCTGATCCACATTGATAATCCAGCACTTACCGCAAAAAGCAGCAGCAGGGCGAAGCTTAAACGCCCTTTGGCGGCGTGCAATACCCAGCCTGCGATGGCTTTATCCAACCCCTGACGGCTTAGCGCCGAAGCCAAAGCAAAGCCCCCTAAAAACAGAAAAATAATCGGGTCGGCAAAATTGGCAAGGGCCTCTCCTGTGTTAAATACCCCAAGAGCAATGGCCAACACAGGCACTAAAAGCGCGGTAATGCTGATATGCACCGCTTCGGTCAGCCACAAAATGGCAATGAAAATTAAAATACTTAGGCCAGTGGCAAGGTTTTTTTCAAGGGGTAAAAAATAAAGCAGTGCCAAAAACAGCAGAATATCGGCGCCGAGAATCAGGCGTTTGCGAGGGGAGTTGAGCATAAGAGCACCAGCGAAAAAGAGGCTCTAGCTAGACTAGATGCCTCCTTACGAAAGTGCCAGAGTTTTACATCACGCGCATACCAGGCTGTGCGCCTGCGTGCGGTTCTAGCAGGAAAATATCTTTACCACCTGGTCCCGCCGCAAGCACCATGCCTTCGGACAGGCCGAATTTCATTTTGCGTGCGGCGAGGTTGGCCACCAAAATAGTGAGCTTGCCCACTAAATCTTCGGGCTGGTAAGCGGCTTTAATGCCTGAAAATACCGTCCGCGTTTCGTTATTGCCAATATCGAGCGTCAGCTTGAGCAGCTTTTCTGCGCCTTCTACATGCTCGGCCTGCACAATACGCGCTACGCGCAAATCCACTTTGGCAAAGTCGTCAAAAGCGATATCGCTGGCGATCGCGTCCGAGCCGTCGGCACGCTGGGCTGTGTTGCTGTCTTTAGCAGCAGCATCGGCTTTTTTCTCGGGTTTTTTCTTTTCCGTTGCGCCGTCTTTTTTGGTGCTGATGCCTGTTTCTTTGGCCAGCTCGGTTTTGGTTTCTTCTAAAATGGCGGTGATTTTTTCCATTTCAGCGCGTGCCAGCATGGGTTTGAAGCTGTTGATGCGCTGACCGTGCAGCGGCTTTTTGCGGCTTTCCCAATTTAAATCGTCGATATTTAAAAACTCGCAGGTTTTTTGCGCAATTTCAGGCAGCACAGGTGCTAAATAGGTTGCCAACTGATGGAACAGATTTAATGCCACGGAGCAGACTTCTTGCACTTCGCGCTCTTTGCCCGCTTCTTTGCTCAAGGCCCAGGGGGCTTTTTGCTGAATGTATTCGTTGGCGCGGTCGGCGAGAGCCATAATTTCTTTCATGGCGCGGCCAAATTCGCGCGCTTCGTAATACTGCGCAATCGGCTCGCCTGCTTGTACGAAATCGGCCAGCATTTGTGGCTCGGCGCAGTGCGCGCTTAAAGTGCCATCGGCCTTGGTGATAAAGCTTGCGGTGCGGCTGGCAATGTTGACCAATTTATTAACCAAATCGGCATTCACGCGCTGCACGAAATCTTCCAAATTTAAATCGAAATCATCGACGCTGGAGCCGAGCTTGGCGGCAAAGTAATAGCGCAAATAAGTGGGATTTAAATGATTTAAAAAAGTGCGCGCCTTGATAAAAGTGCCGCGCGATTTCGACATTTTTGCGCCGTTTACGGTGACAAAACCGTGGGCATTCACAGCCGTTGGTGTGCGATAGCCCGCAGTGCTGAGCATGGCGGGCCAAAAGAGCGCGTGGAAATTGATGATGTCTTTGCCAATAAAATGATACAGCTCCGTTCGACTGCCTTTGGCCCAGTACTCGTCGAAATTTAAACCTTTTTTGTCGCACAGGTTTTTAAAACTGGCCATATAACCGATGGGCGCATCCAACCAGACATAAAAGTATTTGTTGGGGGCGTCGGGAATTTCAAAACCAAAATAAGGCGCATCGCGGGAAATGTCCCACTCTTGCAAGCCGCTATCCAGCCATTCGGCCAGTTTGTTGGCGACTTCTTCTTGTAAAGTGCCAGAGCGCGTCCAGTTTTTTAAGAAATCTTGGAAGTCGGGCAATTTAAAAAAGTAATGCTCGGATTCTTTTTCAACAGGCGTCGCCCCTGAAATGGTCGAAAAAGGATTTTTCAGCTCGCCTGGGGTATAGGTTGCGCCGCAGGCTTCGCAGTTGTCGCCGTACTGGTCGCCCGTGCCGCATTTGGGGCACTCACCTTTAATATAACGGTCGGCTAAAAATAATTCTTTTACGGGGTCGTACAGCTGTTTGATTTTACGCACAGCAATATGGCCGTTATCGCGGCAAGCCTTGTAGATGCCTTCGGAGAGGATGCGGTTTTCTTCGCTGTGAGTGCTGTGGTAGTTGTCAAAACCAATATGAAAACCTGCAAAATCCGCTTCGTGCTCGGCCTTGACCATGGCAATCAGTTGCTCAGGGCTGATGCCCATCTGTTCGGCGCGCAGCATGATGGCGGTGCCGTGCGCATCGTCGGCGCAAACGTAATGGCATTCGTGGCCACGCGATTTCTGAAAACGCACCCAGATATCGGTCTGAATGTATTCCAATAGATGGCCTAAATGGATGGAGCCGTTGGCGTAGGGCAGGGCGCTGGTAACAAGGATTTTACGAGTATTTTGGGCGGTCATGACAATTCGCTGCAAATTAAAGGGAAGAAAGGGGCGGCATTGTAGCGGTTTTTGCGCAGATAGTCAGGCAAAGTCACGACTATCCACTATGCTTTTGTCCACAGCAAAGTGGTTGAGAGCAAGCCGTGATACGACAGCTAGGGTGGATATTGTTATGGGCGTTTCTTTTGCCTTGGGCGCAAGCGCAGGAACAGGAAATTGTGCCTTTGAGCCAGTTGGAGTCGGGGGCGCGCCGCGATCCGTATAATTATTATATTTAATATTCCGCAGGGCAGCAAAAGCTTACTGAGGTTTTGGCAAGCACCTGGAAAAAGGAAGGCCAGCACGAGGTGTCGCTGGGCTACAGCGATTCGGCCTTTTGGTTTCGTCTGACTTTGCACAATGACAGCGCCATTGCGCAGCGGTATTTGCTCGATATTGCTTACCCTGTTTTGGATCAGGTGGATCTTTATGCGTCCCGCGATGGTGATAATTGGAATCACCTTGTCTTGGGAGACAAACAGCCCTTTGCGCAGCGAGTGCTGGTGCACCGCAATTTTATTTTTCCTGTGGATTTTGCCGCCAATGAGCGACTGGAGCTGATTTTTCGCGTTAAAACCAGCAGTGCGGTGCAGTTTCCTTTGTCTATTTGGCGAGATTACGATTTCTTTTTGCAGGATCAAAAAGCCGTGCTGGCTCAGGGCTTTTTTTACGGCCTGATGCTGGTAATGGTTTTTTATAATTTATTTATTTTTATTTCCGTGCGCGACAGCAGCTTTTTATTTTATGTGCTTTATGCGGCGGCCATTACGCTGTTTTTCGCCAGCCTTCAGGGTTTTAGTTTTCAGTTATTGTGGCCCAATGCCACGCAGTGGAATGACACCAGTATTATTTTTTCTCTGTCCTTAACCATGCTCTTTGGCGTGCTTTTTACGTTACGCTTTTTAAAGCTGTGGAAGATAAAAAAGATCTATTATCTGACGCTGGTT
>JBDKHD010000066.1:0-6434 GCA_039797885.1 Pseudomonadota bacterium | reverse complement strand
CCAATTCAGGCTTAGACCCCAACGCCATGGCCAGCATGTTTCAGCAAATGCTCTATGCCAGCCGTTACAGCCAGAGGCCGCCTGAGTTTTTGCTGACCCACCCCATGACCGAGTCGCGCGTGGCCGAAGCGCAAGACCGCGCCGAGCAATACCCAGCACAAAAACGCAGCCAAAGCTTTGAATTTTTAATTCTGCAAAACAGCGCGCAAATTTATTACCAGCTGCAAGGCGAGCAAGCCAAGCACTACTTTAAACAACAAGTCGAAAAAGCCGCCCCAAACAGCGTGCAGCAAGCCGCTGCCCTCTACAGCTTGGCAACCTTGGCCTTGAGCAACCAAGACGCCGCACAAGCCCTAGGCTATCTGCAAGAAATCCCCAGCGCGTGGCGTAAACACAATGCCAGCGTGGCGCTGGAGGCTTTGTGCTTGCAGGCTGTGCATAAAGGCAAAGAAGGCTTAGCCCTGATTGGCACGGCCCTGCCCTTTGCACCACAAAGCCTAACTTTATTAAGCACTCAAGCAAAAATACTGCAAAATCAGGGTAAAAATGCCGAGGCAATGCAGGTCTGGCGTAAGCTTAGCGAGCTGCGCCCCAACGAACCCAGCATTTGGAAAGCACTCAGTACCAGCGCCGCCAATACCAAGCAGCTGGCCTTGGCCTATCGCGCCAATGCTGAGTTTCTGTTTTACAACGGCCAACAGCCTCAAGCCCTAAGGCAAATGGAGCTGGCCATCAAAGAAGCGCGCCAGATGGACGATTTTCAACAAGAATCCGCGCTAAAGCAGCGGCAACTGATCATGGCACAAGCACCTAGCAAGTTTTAGCTCTTGGTGCTACGCCAAAAGGAAGGGGGATTATTTTTCGACGAAAGCGCGCTCGATCACATAGTGGCCAATTTCACCCGCGCGCGATTCTTTAAAGCCCAAGCTATCAAGCAATTGAGTGAGGTCAGCCAGCATCGCAGGACTGCCGCACAGCATAAAACGATCGGTTTCGACGTTTAACGGGGGCAAGCCAATATCTTGCGCCAATTTACCGTTGCCCAACAAAGTAGTTAAACGGCCTTGGTTGCGGAAAGGTTCGCGCGTGACTGTAGGGTAATAAATCAGCTTGTCGCGGACGATATCGCCAAAGAACTCGCTGTTGGGCAGCTCATTTTGAATACGATCTTGATAAGCCAGCTCCGACACCCAGCGCACGCCGTGTGTCAGGATCACCTTGTCAAACTGCTCGTATACTTCCAAGTCTTTAATAATGCTCATAAAAGGCGCTAATCCTGTGCCTGTGCTGAGCAAATACAGATTTTTGCCTGGCAGCAGATTATCGGTAATTAAAGTACCAACGGGCTTTGCGCCCACCAACAATTTGTCGCCGACTTTTAAATTTTGCAAATGAGAAGTCAAAGGGCCGTCTTGCACCTTGATGGAGAAAAACTCCATTTCTTCCTCGTAGTTGGCGCTGGCAATGCTGTAGGCGCGCATCAAAGGTTTACCCGCAATCTCAAGACCGATCATGGTAAAAAAACCGTTTTTGAAGCGTAAGGCTTGGCTTCTTGTGGTAGTGAAGCTAAAAAGTGTGTCATTCCAGTGATGAACGCTGGTAACGGTTTCATGGATCAGATTGCTCATGGTCTTTCCTGCGATAGAAGTTCAGTTGCCGCGCATACTAGAGTAAGCCAAACTATCGGTAAATTGATTTATTTGAATATCTTTATTCGGTTTTATTGAATAGGAAACCTATGCGCTACACCTTACGTCAGCTGGAAGTTTTTTTAGCCATTGCCCACCACCAAAACCTCACCAAAGCCGCCGACGAGCTGGCTATGTCGCAAAGTGCCGCCTCCAGTGCCCTCAAAGATTTGGAAGAACGCTTTAACACCCAGCTCTTTGACCGCATCGGCAAGCGCTTGCAACTCAACGAGCAAGGCAAGCTGCTGCGCCAAAAAGCCGAGGCACTGCTGGCGCAGGCCAAAGATCTCGAAGAAGGGCTATTGCGCCACAGCGAAGCTGGTCCTTTAAGCGTGGGCGCGACGCTTTCTATTGGTAATTATTTGGCGGTGGGCTTGGTGGCGCGCTATATGGCCGACTACCCCGCAGCCAGAGTCAGTCTGCATGTAGCCAACACCCAAGAAATTGTTGAAAAAGTTTTAAATTACGAGCTGGATTTGGGCTTGATTGAAGGCGAAATCAATCACGGCGATCTGGATATTATTTTCTGGCGTACCGACGAGCTGGCGGTGTTTTGTCACCCCGAGCATCCTCTGGCCGCCAAACAAAAAACTCAGGGTTTTATCAGTGACGAGGATTTATTGGGCACGCAGTGGATTTTGCGTGAGAAAGGTTCTGGTACACGTCAGGCATTCGAGCGCGCCTTGTACAATTTACTGCCGCATTTAACCACCGTACTGGAGTTGCAGCATACCGAGGCGATTAAACGTGCAGTGGAGGCCAACCTTGGCATCGGCTGCTTGTCTTTAATCACATTAAAAGACGCTTTTAAACGCGGCAGTTTGGTGCATTTAAACGTGCCTAACCGTGATTTTGGCCGGCAGCTTTATGTGATTATCCGCAAGCAAAAATACCGCAGTACAGGTATTGATGCCTGGCTCAAACACTGCTTGAGCCAAGCCGAAAGTGATACGCATTAAAGCTGCGCTTGTAAGTAGTTGGCTAAACCGATTTTTTCGATTAAGCCCAGCTGCTTTTCCAGCCAATGGCAGTGATCATTTTCACTGTCATCAAGCAGCACTTGCAGCATATCGCGGCTTTGATAATCCTGATATTTTTCACACAAAGCCATCGCCTCGCGCACGTTTTTAATTACGACGTATTCCAGCTCCAAATCGCTTTTAAGCATAGAGGGCACGTCGTTGCCAATCTGGATCGGTGTGCGCTTTACCACATCGGGCGTGCCACCTAAAAACAAAATGCGCTCAATCAACTTGGCGGCATGGGCTTTTTCGTCATTGGATTCGTGGTCGATGCGCTCATAGAGTTTATTTAAACCCCAATCTTGGTACATGCGCGAATGGATAAAATACTGATCAATGCCTGAAAGCTCTCCCGCTAAGAGCTCGTTGAGCTTGGCAATCACTTCGACGTTACCTTTCATCGTTATTCTCCTATCATGCTTTGCTGATAATTTTCTTTGCCGATTTTTTCAATCAAATCCAGCTGAGTTTCCAGCCAATCCAAGTGCGCTTCTTCGTACTCTTGGATTTCTTGCAAGATATGGCGCGTCATAAAATCCTGCACCGACTCGCAATAAGCAATAGCCTCTTTTAAAGACTCCAGCTGCTCGGTGATTTGCTCTAAATCGCACTGAAGCATCTCGGTGGTATTTTCACCAATGCGCAGACGATTTAATTTTTGCAAATTGGGCAAGCCTTCTAAAAATAAGATGCGCTCGATCAGCTCATCGGCTTGCTTCATATCCTCGATGGATTTTTTGTAGGATTTTTTATTGAGTACATCCAAGCCCCAGTTTTTAAACATGCGCGCATGCAGAAAATACTGATTGATGGATGTCAGCTCGATAGCCAACTGCTGGTTTAATAACTGAATAACTTTGGCATCGCCCTTCATAACGGCCTCCCGTGTTTAAGCGAAAGTTTTTTCTGCAATAAAACTTTGCACTTTGGCTAAGTCCGCAGGCAGCACAGTTAAACGCTCAGGGCGATCAAACAGGTCATTGAGGTGATGCGGCAACCTGGGCATATCGTAGCCTGCGCGCTGCACCGCTTCTTCAAACTTCACGGGGTGCGCTGTACCTAAAGTAATCATAGGGATGGCCTTGTTGCGGCGGCAAGCGCGCGCGGCTTTTACGCCCACGGCGGTGTGCGGGTCGAGCAAGTAGCCCGTTTCTTTATGCACTTCCTGCATGATGGCCACAGTGGTGGCTTCATCTACGGCGCAGCTGTCAAACAGCTCATGCGCTTTGGCAAGCTTAGTGGGGTCCAAAGACACCACCTCTTTTTTGGCGTTCATCTTGGCCATCAGTGCGGCCAATGCTTTGCCATCGCGGTCGTACAGATCAAACAACAAGCGCTCGAAGTTGCTGGATACGGCAATGTCCATCGAAGGCGTAATAGTGTGTTTCAGCGGATGCACTTCGTATTGGTTTTTGCTCATTACGCGGTGCAATACGTCGTTGCTGTTGGTAGCGATAATCAGCTGCTCGATAGGCAAGCCCATTTTCTTGGCCATATAGCCTGCGAAAATATCGCCGAAGTTGCCCGTAGGTACGGAGTACGCCATGGGGCGCAGCGGGCCGCCAAGATTCAGCGCGGAATAGAAATAGTACACAATCTGCGCCATGATGCGCGCCCAGTTGATGCTGTTTACCGCCACCAGTTTGCGCTCGCCGCGTAAGAAGCTTTGGTCACCAAAGCTGGCTTTGACCATGTCCTGAGCTTGGTCGAAGTTGCCTTCGATGGCGATATTGAAAATGTTATCGCCTGCCACAGTGGTCATCTGACGGCGCTGCACATTTGAGACGCGGTTATGGGGGTGCAGAATAAAAATATCGACGTTTTTGCAGCGTTTGGTACCTTCAATGGCCGCCGAGCCCGTGTCGCCTGAAGTCGCGCCCATAATCACCACTTTTTCTTGGCGTTTTTCCAACACATAGTCCAACAGCTGGCCGAGCATCTGCAAAGCAAAGTCTTTAAAGGCCAAAGTGGGGCCGTGGAACAGCTCCAGTACATATTCGTTGTGATCGAGCTGTTGCAGCGGGGCAATGGCTTTATGGCCAAAAACTTGGTTGTTATACACATCGGCCAACATACGCTTTAACGCGCTGGCTTCAACACAGCCTTCAACAAAGGGATACATCACCTTAAAGGCCAGCTCGGTGTAAGGCAGGTCGCGCCAAGACTGAATTTCTTGCTGGCTAAAATGCGGAACCTCTTTGGGCACATACAGGCCGCCATCGCTGGCAAGGCCTGCCAAGAGCACTTCGTCAAAATTCAGTTCAGGAGCGTTACCACGGGTAGAGATGTATTTCATCATGGAAGATTCTGCGCAGGTGAGTGAAAAAATGCGCGTAGTTTAACGAAATAATCTGGCCTTGTCGCGCAGCCCTACCGCCCGTCAAGCATCCAGCGGCGCGCCGCTATTGAGCCGCAATTGCAGCTTGTCGGTGTGGATCACCGCAAAGGGTTTTTTGCCATCCAAACCCAGATTGGCCAAGCGCTGTGCCATCGGGTGCTGCGTGGCAGGCAGATGTAAACGCAACGAGCCACCCAAAGCCGCTTGCGCGCGGCCACGGGTGTTGACGTTGGTGCGCAGCCTTTGCCCCAGATGCTTGGAATAAAGCACCAGATCAATGACGTTATAAGGCAGCCCCAACCCCGCCTTGCCCGCCAAGCGCAGAATATCGGCACCGCCTTCGGGATGCTGCACCGCACCACTAAAATGCTTGCCCTGCGCCTGATAGGAAATGGGCGTCACAAACTTCGGGTAATTCCAAATTTCACGCCCCGCCGCACAAGCGGCCTCAGTGGTCACAGGCAGATCGATGATGTACAAACCCACGACATTGTGATCAGGATGGCGCAGCAAAGACAGCAGCGGCCAACACGGCGCGGCAACGCCCTTGGGCACGCAAGCAATGGCCACTCCGACCTCATTGTAAGCACCGATGGAGCTGCCACGGTATTCATAAAAAGCCACGCCCACCAAAGCCTTGCCGCCAAAGCTCAGCACTTCCAAGCCCTGCGCCACCAGCGTTTTGGCCGCCATCAAATCCGCCCAAAACAAGCACATCCACTGCGAGTTATCAAAATAGAGAATGGGCATATCCACCTGGCCTGCGGAGGTGGTAACAGGGGTACGCGGGTATTGAAAAAAGGGATCTTGCTGCCAAGACGTCATAGTTAAACTCCAACAGGCTGTGCGGTGTTGAGCAGCTGCGGCTGCCAGTCTTCGATCAGGGCCAAACGATTGATCTGATTCGTGCCCTCAAAAATGCGCGTCAGGCGCAGATCGCGCAGAATTTTCTCGACACGGTACTCGTGCAAAGAACCGCGATCGCCCATTAAATCCAGCGCCATTTCTGCCACTTTTTGCGCAACGTCGGTGGCGTGCAGCTTGCACACAGAGGCGTGCAGCTGCCGAGGCTGCCAGCTGTGGCGCGCCTCTTGCCAAATTAGGCTACGAATGGCGCGGGTTTCACTGAGCATACTAGCCAGTTGCAGTTGCACTTCTTGGTAGTCGATAAGAGCTTTGCCTCCGAGTTTAAAGGTGCGGGCAAAGTGTACCGCCTCGATGGTGGCTGCGGCGGCAAAACCCACGCCCATCGAAGCCACGGGTATGCGCGACGAGTTGAGCGTGGCGCGGTTTAGCACCCAGCCCTGGCGCAAACCACCAACGACATTTTGGCTGGGTACAAAGACGTTATCAAACTCCAGCTCAGCCGCCCCCGAGGCGCGCATC
>JBDKHD010000065.1:0-6719 GCA_039797885.1 Pseudomonadota bacterium | reverse complement strand
CACTGTTTGGCGCCACCAGTAATACTTTTTTAAAAGAAATAGGTGTGGATATCAATGAGCTTGAAAAAGCCTTTGATGTGAATTTTTACCCTGATTTAGGGCTAAGCCGTGGCGTGTTTTTTGATGAGTCGCACTTTGGCGTAAATAAATTAGTGACAGGTGACCCTAGTGGTGTGGTTGCCGATGAAATCCCTATCAATAAACGCAACGGCCGCCCGTTAAAAGACTTTATCAATGATTTCCCGTTATCAAAAGCTGATAAAAATCAGCTTATTACCTTGCACGAAGATAAAGTGGATTATTTGTCTTGGCTCAATGTCGAGCAAAAAGAGGAGTGGCTGTGGAAAAACAGCTATTACGAATTTTTAAAAAACAAAGTAAAGCTGAGCAGCAAAGCCATTCAGTATTTTCAACGCAGTACCGATGATTTCTTAGCATTAAGCATTGATACCGTTTCTTGTGGAGATGCACGCCTTTGCGGCTTGCCAGGCTTTGGCGGCATGAAGCTGAGCGCATTAAGCGATGAAGAACGGGCGGAATTGGACGACCCTTACACTTTTCATTTTCCCGATGGTAACGCCAGCCTAGCGCGTATCATGGTGCGTAAATTAATCCCCAATGTCGCACCAGGAAAAAGTATGCAGGATGTGGTTTTGGCCAAATTTAATTACGACCAATTGGACTTGCCTAGCAATGTGGTGAAGTTGCGATTAAAAAGCTGCGTTTTGAATGCTAAAAACATTGAGGGTGGTGTGCAGGTTGCGTACATGCATAAAAATCATCAGTTGTACCGCGTGCAGGCCAAGCACGCCATTATGGCGGGCTACAACATGATGATCCCTTATATTATTCCTGAGCTGCCTAAAGCCCAAAAAGACGCGCTCAGTGCCAATGTCAAAGCACCGTTAATTTACACCAATGTGGTGGTGCGCAATTGGCAAGCTTTTGCCAAATTGGGCGTACATGATATTTATTGCCCGACCTTGCCGTATTCTATGGTGAAGCTGGATTTCCCTGTCAGCATGGGTGGCTATCAGCATCCGCGTGATCCCAGCAAACCCATTGTCTTACATATGGTTTATGCGCCCACTTATTTAGGCAGCGGTTTGACAGCCAAGGAGCAATTTAAAAAAGCGCGTCACGATTTAATTGCTATGCCCTATGAACAACATGAACGTATGATTCGGACACAGCTGCAAACAATTTTGGGCGATCAGGATTTTAAGCACAGCGAAGATATTTTAGCCATTACCGTGAACCGTTGGTCGCATGGCTATTCTTGCACTTTAAATACGCTTTATGACGACGAAGATGTCTTTAATGCCCGCATTGAGGTCGCACGAAAACCCTTTGGTCGAATTAGTATTGCCAATGCCGATGCCGCCTGGAACCCTTATGCCCATGCCGCCATCGATGAGGCTTATCGTGCGGTCAATGAGCTGAAAAAAGCCTAAAAAAATCGCCCACTGTAAAAAACTATGAGCGATTTTTGCTGCGGCCTACGCGTAAAATTACAGCGCTTTAATGGCGTCCATCTGTTCTTTGAGCTTAGTTTGATCGCGCTCAAAGCCAGTGAGCTTTTCTTTCTCTTTGGCTAAAACGTCTGCGGGGGCTTTGGCCACAAAGCCTTCGTTACCCAGTTTATTGGCGATGCGCTCGATTTCTTTGCTGAGTTTTTCCACCTCTTTTTCTAAGCGTGCCAGCTCTTTGTCTTTGTCGATAAGACCCGCCATAGGCACCAGCACTTCCATTTGGCCAACCAGCTGAGTCACGGCCATCGGAATGGTATCGCCTTCGTTGACCCACACCACCTTGCTGAGTTTGGCCAGCTTCATCAGGAAGGCTTGGTTTTCATCGGCGCGGCGGAAGTCTTCGTCATTGCCATTATTTAAAAGCAGCTCCAGCTCTTTGCTTGGGCCAATATTTAGTTCAGCGCGGATGTTACGCACAGCGGTAATTACGCCTTTAAGCCATGCAATATCGGCTTCGGCGGCGGCATCCATAAAGGCGTCCTGAGGTGCAGGGTAAGCGGCCAGCATGATGGTGTCGCCTTTTTTGCCTGCTAATTCTTTCACTTGCTGCCAAATAGATTCCGTAATGAAGGGAATAATGGGGTGGGCGAGGCGTAAGGTGGCTTCCAACACGCGCACCAGGGTGCCTAGCGTGCCGCGTTTGACTTCTACGGGGGCGTCTTTGTCCCACAGTACAGGTTTAGACAGCTCTAAGTACCAGTCGCAGTATTCGTTCCAGACAAACTCATACAGCGCTTGGGCGGCCATATCGAAGCGGTATTGCTCGAAGTGGCGGCGCACGTCTTTTTCAGTCTGTTGCAGGCGCGAGATAATCCAGCGGTCGGCCAAGGACAGCACCGCAGGCTCGCCACCTGCGCCGCAGGCGGCTTTCATCGTGGCAGTGATTTCAATTTTTCCGTCTTTGGCGTTTTCAACCGCTTCTTCACCTGCCACCGAAAGCATCACATAGCGTGAGGCGTTCCAGAGTTTGTTGCAGAAATTACGGTAGCCTTCCAGACGTTTCATATCCCAGTTGATGTCGCGGCCGGTGCTGGCCATGGCGGCAAGGGTAAAGCGCAGCGCGTCGGTGCCGTGCGGGACAATGCCTTGCGGGAATTCTTTTTCGGTGCGCTTGGCAATTTTTTCTGCCAGCTGTGGCTGCATCATATTGCCAGTGCGTTTTTCTAATAAATCCGCCAGTGAAATGCCGTCAATCATATCCAGCGGGTCAAGCACGTTGCCTTTGGATTTGGACATTTTTTGGCCGACTTCATCGCGGATTAGTCCCGTCACATACACGGTTTTAAAGGGCACTTGGGCTTTGCCACCTTTGTCTTTCATAACGTGCATGGTCATCATGATCATGCGCGCCACCCAGAAGAAGATGATGTCAAAGCCTGTCACCAGCACATCAGTGGGGTGGAAGTCGGCAAGGCGTTTGGCTACTTCGGCATCGTCCACATTGGGCCAGCCTAAAGTGCCAAAGGTCCACAGCGCCGAGGAGAACCAAGTGTCGAGTACGTCGTTATCTTGGCGCAGCTTGATGCTGGCATCTAAATTGTTTTGCGCGCGCACTTCGGCTTCGTCGTGGCCGACATAGACTTTTCCGCTGTCGTCATACCAAGCAGGAATGCGATGCCCCCACCACAGTTGGCGAGAAATACACCAGTCTTGAATGTCGCGCATCCACGAGAAGTACATATTTTCATAAGATTTAGGCACAAACTGAATATCGCCTTTTTCCACAGCTTCAATCGCAGGTTTGGCCAAGGTTTTGGCATCGACGTACCACTGGTCGGTGAGCATGGGCTCAATCACCACGCCGCCACGGTCGCCATAAGGAATGGTGAGGTCGTGGTCTTTAATGCCGTCTAAAAGGCCTGCCGCTTCAAAGTCGGCGACTATGGCTTTGCGCGCCGTAAAACGCTCCATGCCACGGTATTTTTCGGGAATTTGTGCTTTTACTTCATTGTTTTCGCTGCCGTCGGTGTTAAACACTTCAGGCGCTTCACGCAGATCGGCGTTGAAGGTGAAGATGTTAATCATCGGCAAATTGCAGCGTTTGCCGACTTCGTAGTCGTTGAAGTCGTGTGCAGGGGTGACTTTGACTGCGCCTGTGCCTTTGTCCATATCGGCGTGCTCGTCGGCCACAATCGGAATGCGACGGTTCACTAAAGGCAGAATCACTTCTTTGCCAATCAAGGCTTTGTAGCGTGGGTCTTGCGGGTTTACCGCAACGCCTGTGTCACCGAGCATGGTCTCAGGGCGAGTGGTGGCGACGACTATGTAGTCTTTACCTTCTGAGGTTTTTAAACCGTCAGCCAGTGGGTAGCGCAAGTGCCACATATGGCCTTTGCTTTCTTTGTTTTCAACTTCCAAATCGGAAATGGCGGTGTGCAGTTTGGGATCCCAGTTCACTAGGCGTTTGCCACGGTAAATTAAGCCGTCGTTATAGAGGCGAATAAAGACTTCCTGCACGGCTTTATAGAAACCCTCGTCCATGGTGAAACGCTCGGTATCCCAATCCACCGAGTTACCTAAACGGCGCATTTGGCGGGTAATGGTGCCGCCTGAGTGCTCTTTCCACTCCCAGACTTTCTCAAGGAATTTTTCACGGCCAAGAGCATGGCGGTCGGGCTGGTTTTCAGCGGCGAGTTTACGTTCCACTACCATTTGCGTGGCGATACCCGCGTGGTCGGTACCCACTTGCCATAAGGCTTTTTTACCCAGCATGCGGTTGTAGCGAATTAAGGCATCTTGAATGGTGTGCTGAAAGGCATGACCCATGTGCAGTGAGCCTGTGACGTTGGGCGGTGGAATCATAATGGAGTAGCCATCGCCAGTGAGGCCGTCTTGATGGGGCACAAAATAGCCCTGAATCTCCCAGTTTTGGTACAGCTGTTGTTCGATGGCGCTTGGGTTGTAGGTTTTTTCCATGGGCTGCTCTTAGTCTGAATGCTTTAGGCGAAAATAAAAAACTCAAATTCGCGCCCCTGTTTAGGCTAATAAACGAGGGCAGGGCGAGTTTTTGAGCGAGAATAAAATGCGGCGAATTATAGCGGAAGTGCGCTTTGAGGTCAGCGGCTTAGCATGATTTTCAGCTTGTCGCGTAGGCGCTCGGCCACTTGCGGCAGCATTTCTTCGACCATTTGTGCAATGAGCTTGTCTTTTTGGGCGTTGCTTAGCTCTTTGCCCAATCCCGTCAAACCCGTTTGCGCGCGCTGTTGCTTTTGCTCCATTACTTTTTGCATGGTGCGATGCGCTTCTTCGGCGCTGTGCTGTGCCGCTTCACGCTCGATTGTGAGCTTGTCGAGCATGGATTGTGGCAAGAAGGGATTGCCGCTGGGTTTGTGAACCATTTGATTGGCGCCTAGGGTGGGAATATTGACGGGAGGTTCGGTGTGAGCCTTGGGCGTTGTGGCCGCAGGCGCAGGCGCAGGCGCGGATGTAGTTGTAGGCGCTTTAGTAACGGCTTTGAGCGCATTGACTTTTTTGTCTTCAAAAAACTCATTAAGAACGGGGATGTCGTCGGCGATGGGCTCCAGAATAGGAATTTTGGCATCAAAAGAATTGTCGCTGAAACCATCGAGTACTTTTTGTAAGTTTTCCAATTCACGCAATAAATTCGCAGGCGTGTCTTTGGGTTTGGAGGGATTCATCCTAGTAACCTCATGTCGTGCATAGAAATTTGATAGCCGCGATCTTTTAAGAATTTATAGTGTTGGCGTGTAGCAGACAGAATGCTGTCATCCTGCACTACAACCCCCATATAACGAGCAAAGCGGCTAAAAAAAGGCGGAATTTGCTTGCTTAGGTTAATCATAATATCGTGATGCTGACCGGGATTACCTTGCCAGCCAATGCTCACTGGGCTGTTTGCGGGTGCGCTGGGGTCTTGCTCTAGGCTGTGCGGAATAAAGCTTAGTGGCTTGTAAGTCCAAATCAGTTCATCCATTTGCTTGGCCAAGATTTCGTTGTCGGTGTGAATAAATACACGGTTGCTTTTTTGTTGCGCTTTCACCAGCAAATGACAGGCAAACTGCATTTGTTCAAGCTGGCTTGTGCCAGCAAGCACGTAAAAATCAATCTGGGTCA
Organism: Pseudomonadota bacterium; assembly: GCA_039797885.1. GTDB lineage: Bacteria > Pseudomonadota > Gammaproteobacteria > Pseudomonadales > Oceanobacteraceae > Venatoribacter. Next base: position 1,113 of record JBDKHD010000065.1, on the reverse strand, counting down.
TGGCTGGGTGTCCTCGCACGAAGCATCAAGGGAAAACTGTTGCACTAGCACCTCAACACGGACAGTCAGTGTACTTATTTGTTGCAATGCTTCCAGTGCTTGCGGGCGAATTTTATAGCGGTGTGGTGTCATGAAAAGTAAATCTTGAATCTGTTCACGGCTATTGAGCGTAACAGCGTAACTTAAACATTGTTCTTGACGTAACAAAAATCCTTGCTGCTGCATGTTTTCTTGCGGGTTGTAGCCGTCTAGGTGCACCTCATCGTAAATACGTTGACGCAATTCCATAAGATGTTGTGCGCCTGTGGAGACGATAAATACCTGCCCCCCTTTTTTGAGCACTTGGCGAAAGCCTTGGGGCATGGGGTTGGTAAACAGATTGACGATGATGTCCAGCCCTTGTGCTTGCAAGGGTAAGCGCCCGCCAGAGGCAACCAGCCAGTAAATGCTTTTGCTGCGTTTGGCGGCGCGTTTGATGGCTTCTTTGGCGATGTCTACCGCGTACAGCGCATGGGGGATGCCATGCGCCTGTAAACTGCGCGCTAAACGCTCGGTGTAATAGCCTTCACCGCAACCGATGTCGGCAATCTGTGCATTTTCTAAGGGATAAGCGGCCGCTTGCACCCATTGGTTGATTAGGTCAGAAATCGGCTGGTAAATACCGCTTTCGAGCACGCGGGTGCGCGCATCAACCATATCTTGGCTGTCGCCTGGGGTTTTGGATTTTTTATGCTGCACCACGAGTAGGTTGGCGTAGCCTTCTCGTGCCAGATCAAAGTTGTGTCCCAAAGCGCAATGCCAATTTTTCGCGTTTAGGGTGAGCGAGGATTGGCACAACGGGCAAATAAGTTTGTGAGAAAACATGGGCGGCAGGACATCAGACAAAAGGGTGTCATGATAGCAGGGAATCGCCTTTTTAGAGATAGCCCGTTGCGCGCCTTTAAGGCTGTGGCTACCATAGCGGGCTTTAACGCCCGATTAAACCGATGATTATTAAGGTATCGCCATGAAGCAAGCTCCTACCCTCGACGAACTGAAACAAGTCATGGCACAAGCCGACCTCCTCAAAACCGAAGCCGAAGTGAATGCCGCCTATGACAAGCTGGCGCATGA
>JBDKHD010000064.1:0-3903 GCA_039797885.1 Pseudomonadota bacterium | reverse complement strand
ACTTGCGGTCAAACGCCCGAACGTGCCAGCGCAGGCCGGTGTCAACCAGCGCAAAGGGAACGATGATCCGCTCGGACTCTCCGCTGCTCATCGAGTGGTAACGGATGGCGATGGGTCGCTTGGCGTGGATGGCTCGGCAAATCGGTGCCAGCACATCCATCCGGGGGCTACTCAAAGCTGCGGGGGATTCGCAGGGCAGCAGCGGTTGCGACTCGACGTTCACTCCATCGCCAAACCCAAGAGCAAGCGCCGACAAGACACGCTGCGTCGCGTGCTCGAAGATCGGGGAGAACGTCTTGCCGATACGGTAGATCTTGTTGCTGCCGTCGAACTCTATGTTCTGCGGCGCGATTTCCCGGTACAGCGCCAAGTCGCGCGTTGCCCCGGCCGGAGCCACCCCAAAGCGACTCGCCAAGTCTGGGCGGCCGATTTCACCCATGAAGTACAGGCGAAAGTCGATGTACGCCAAGCGCTCGCGCTGGGCATGGCTCAGACTCTCGACACGTTGGGGGTGCATGGTCAGGCGCTCCTCATTCACATCTGATGGCCATAAGACCGTAAACGGCAGTTCGATTGCTCATTGCTAGGCGATTTATCTAATCAAAACGATGACATTATGCGCCATCGCTTTCACCTGAGCAAGTAACCGAAGTGGACAAGTCGTCGAATCCACGCCCTCAAAGCCTATGCGTTACTATCTAGTCCAGAAAACGGACGCGGGTTCGGTTCCGTGTTCCACCACCAAATTAAAAGTAAAAAACAGCCTTGTGCTGGTTTTTTACTTCAACCCAGCCGAAAAGAGTCTGAGCACATCCCGCTTTTCGCCTGATTTTCACCACCCCATCCCTAGGCATACTGCTTCCCTTCGGTCATTTACCAACAAGGAGGCTTTATGTTTTTTCGATTCTATTGCGCTGTGTCTTTGGCTTTAGCCTTTATGGCGCTGCCCTGTGTGGCGCAAGCCAAAGCGCAAAAAACCCAGCCAGCGGTGCATAAGGTCGCGTGGTCTTGGGCGGTGTCGGAGGGGGCGAGGCAGAAGGTGGATAAGGGCGTTTTTTACTACACGCTTGAGCAGGGGCAGATCGAAACAGGCTCGGTGTGCGACAACTACCCTTACGGCTCGCTGCCACAAAAAAGCTGCCGCAAGGCCGCGCAAGCTTGGTTTAAAAAACAATGCGCCAAGGGCATGGACGCGGCCTGTTCAGCCGCGCAGATGCGCCCTTAGGTTTCTGTTTTGGTGCGCGGCATGGCCGAGAGCAAGGCCATCACCAGTGCCGCCACATAGGGCAAAGACTGCACCAATAAGGCCGCCATCCAAAACTTCACGTCTGGGCTAGGGATCTCTTGGGTGAGGCCGATACCCAGCGCCGCACCCCACAGCAGCAGCATGATAAAGACTTCTTCGCGCGCTTCGGCCAAGGCCACCAAGATGCCGTGATTGCTGGCCATTTTGGGCGTGCGGAAAAAGGGGATGGTTTTGGTGAACGCGCCATAAAGCACGGCCTTAGCTATGGTGTGCGACAGCGCCAAGCCCGCAATGGCGGCTTGCAGCGAACGATAAAAATCCACGCCTACGGCTTTGCGGTACAGGTACAAAATCTTACCCAGCTTAAAGAAAAACAGTGCCAAAGGCGGAATGGCAAAGATCAGCAGCGGCGGGTCTACGCGATTCGGCACAATAATCATCGCCGCCGACCACAAAAGCGCACCTAGGGTGAAAAAGATATTTAGGCCGTCGGCAATCCACGGCAGCCAGCCTGCAATAAAGTGGTAGCGTTGGCCGACATCCAGCGCACTGCCCTTGCTGCGAAACAAGGCTTTGGCGTGGCCTTTCATTATTTGCATCGCACCGTACGCCCAACGGAAGCGCTGTTTTTTGTAGTCGACAAAGGTGTCGGGCATCAGCCCTTGGCCGTAGCTGTGTTCAACGTAAGCGGCGGCGTAGCCCTGCTTAAATACACGCAAGCCCAGCTCGGCGTCTTCGCAGATTGTCCAGTCCGCCCATTTGAGCTCGTCCATCACGCTGCGGCGAATCATGGTCATGGTGCCGTGTTGGATGATGGCATTGCGGTCGTTGCGGGTAATCATGCCAATGTGAAAAAAGCCTTTGTACTCGGCGTAGCACAGGCGTTTGAAGGCGCTTTCGTTGCTGTCGCGGTAATCCTGTGGCGATTGCACCACGGCAATTTTGGGGTCGGCAAAATGCGGCACCATGTGCTTGAGCCAGTTAGGGCTGACGCAGTAGTCAGCGTCGATCACTGCCACCACTTCGGCATCGGGGGCGGTAAAAGGTAGGATGTAATTGAGCGCGCCGCCTTTAAAGCCCGCCAAGGGCGCGACATGGTAAAAGCGAAAGCGTGCGCCAAGTTTTTGGCAGTGCGCTTCCACAGGCTGCCACACGGCGGGGTCTTTGGTGTTGTTGTCGATCACCAGTACTTCAAAATCGGGGTAATCCAGCGCGGCTAGGGCATCGAGTGTCTGCATAAGCATTTGCGGCGGTTCGTTGTAGCAAGGCACATGCACCGAGACTTTAGGGCGATAGGCTTGGTCGGCCAGCACAGGCTCAAAGGGGCGGCGGCGGTTGCGTGTCCACACCGCCTCGGCCAGCTCGTGCGCTTCGGTCAAGAGCACAATAAACACCCCCAGTGCACCTACACCCAAAAGTCCGCCCACCAGCAGGCTAAACCAAGTGCTGTATTGCTGGCTGTAGTCGTAGGCAATCCACACCAAGGCCGAGCCGCTAATAAAGGCAATAAAGGTAAGAAAAGTACGGCCACGCTGGCGCAAGGAGGAGCTGTCGATCAAAAGCAAAGCCAAGGACAAAAGCCCCATCACCGCCGAAGCCACCGCCAAAATACGCCACTGCGGAATGGCCACCACAGGGCCTGCAAAAGGAAACTTAGGCTGGCGGTCGAGGTTATACACGCCCCAATAAGCACCCACCGCACCTTCGTTTTGCGCTTTCCAGGGCTGGTCGAAAGCTTCGATAACAAAGTAGCTGTAGCCCTTGGCGTTTAAGGCGTTGAGCAGGGTGCGCAAATAAATGGCTTGATCAGCTTGGTCGGCTTGCGCACCACCACGCGTGCGGCCATTGCTTGGCCAGCCCACCTCGGCCAGCAGCAGCGGTTTTTTCGGAAACAGCGCTTTTAGCTCTTTGGCACGCTCCAGCACAAAGGGTACGGAGTTCTCCACCGATACCGATTCCCAATAGGGCAAAACGTGCGCGGCGATTAAATCCACATGCTTGCCAAGCTCTGGGTACTCTTGCCAAATGTGCCACTGCTCGGCGGTGGTAACAGGCACTTTCACCGAGGCGCGCATTCTGTCTAGGTAGTACATCAGCTGCTCGGGCGTCACTTCTTCGCTGTAAATCGCTTCGTTGCCCACGATCACCCGCACCACGCTACGCGAGCTGTTGGCTATCTCGATGGCTTTGGCTATTTCCACTTCGTTTTGAACAAGGTCGGAGCTGATCCACACCCCAAGACTCACGCGCATTCCCAGCTCTTCAGCCAAGCGCGGAATGTCCCCCAATGTGCCTGCCACCGAGTAGGTACGAATGTTGTCCGTATGCAGGCTTACCAGCTCTAAATCCTGACGCATCTCGTCGTCATTGGGGTAGCTGTCTTTTTGGGGCGCTTGACCTGCGCGAAAGGGCGAAAACGAAAAACCCGAGATCTGTTCAGGCCAGTCTGGTGCGTTAACAGGGCGGTTATACAGCGCCCACAGGCTGGTAAATAACGCCGCCACAGCCATGACGACGACAAGATTAAGGCCGGTTTTACGAGAGGGCATGGGGAGGGTTTTCCGCGCAGAAAAGGTTTGGTACAGAAGCGACCATTTGGGCTTGGCATACTACTGCGAGCGCTCGTTAAGGTATAGAGGCAAACGGTTAAAGATGTG
>JBDKHD010000063.1:0-4670 GCA_039797885.1 Pseudomonadota bacterium | reverse complement strand
ATAGCGGTTGTAGAAAATCACCGCAGGAATGGCGGCAAACAAACCCATAGCGGTGGCAATCAACGCCTCGGAAATGCCTGGGGCTACAGTGGCGATGGTGGCTTGCTTGACCATAGCCAGCCCATGAAAGGAGGTCATAATGCCCCACACCGTACCAAAGAGGCCGATATAAGGGCTGGTTGAGCCTACTGTGGCAAGGAAGGGCAAGTTGGTGTCCAATGCTTCGCTTTCACGCGAAATGGCTATGCGCATAGCGCGCTGCACCCCTGCAATCAGGGCGTCAGGGTCGTTGGCGTTTTGCTGGCGCAGCTTGCCAAACTCTTTTAAGCCTGCAATGAAAATGCTTTCAATGGCCGAAGGGTTGAGATTTTGCTGACATTCACGATACAGCTCGTTTAAATCTACGCCCGACCAAAAACGCTCCTCGAACTCTTGCGACTGCGCACGGCTGGCACTAAGCAGGCGACCGCGTTGGAAAATCACCACCCAGCTGATTACCGAGGCCAGCAGCAGCATCAGCATCACCAGCTGCACCACTATGCTGGCGTTACCAATTAGAGATAAAACAGACATTTGCTCGTTCACAAAGGCTCCTATTTTTAGGCGTGTTGTAAGGCGTTAAGAAAAGCAGCGGGAAGCGGCAAAATGCGCCCCGCCAATGAAGTACAGGCCAGCTCCACCTGAGCTGTCGCTAAGGTTTCCACTTCCAGCAAATCCAAGGGGCGCAATAAGGTTTGGCGCACCGTTAAGCTTGCTCGGCGCAGGCGTTCGACCGCCAAGGTGACAATGAGTTCATCGTCCAGGCGTGCAGGCTTTTGATAACGAATGGCCAGCTCGCTGACCACAAAAATACAGTCTTGCTGACGCAGCGCCTCTTGGCTGATACCCAGATGGCGCAGCCATTCGGTGCGGGCGCGCTCTAAAAACCGTAAATAATTGGCGTGATAGACAATGCCACCTGCGTCGGTGTCTTCGATATAAATGCGCACTGGCCACTCGAAATTCACTGAGGCCTCCACTGCGCTGGCAACTCAAAGCCAAAGTGCAAATAAGCCAGTTTAGTGGCCATACGCCCGCGCGGCGTGCGCGTAATGTAGCCCTGCTGCATCAAAAAAGGCTCGATCACATCTTCGATGGTATCACGCTCCTCACCGATGGAAGCTGCCAAGCTATCGACGCCCACAGGGCCGCCTGAGTAGGTTTCCAATAAGGTTAACAGCAGGCGTCTGTCCATATGATCAAAACCTTGGGCATCAACGCTGAGCATATTGAGCGCACTGTCGGCGCAGCGTTGGTCGATCACGCCCGCCATTTTTACCTCGGCGTAATCGCGCACGCGGCGCAATAAGCGGTTGGCAATACGCGGCGTACCGCGCGCACGCTTGGCAATTTCCAGCGCCCCAGCCGCGTCCATATTCAAACCCAGCAAAGAGCCTGAGCGCGCCACAATCTGGCTTAAATCCGCCACTTGGTAAAACTCAAGGCGTTGCACTATGCCAAAACGATCGCGCAGCGGGGAGGTTAAAAGCCCTGCACGCGTGGTCGCACCGACCAGGGTAAAAGGCGGTAAATCAATCTTAATGGAACGCGCCGCAGGCCCCTCGCCCACCATAATATCGAGCTGAAAATCCTCCATCGCGGGATAGAGAATTTCTTCGATAGCAGGGTTTAGACGGTGAATTTCGTCGATAAAAAGCACATCACCTGCTTCTAAATTGGTCAAAAGCGCGGCCAAATCCCCTGCTTTTTCCAGCACAGGGCCTGAGGTGGATTTGATTTTTGCGCCCATTTCGGTGGCGATGATATTGGCCAGTGTGGTTTTGCCAAGACCCGGCGGGCCAAAGACCAGCGTGTGATCCAGCGCTTCGCTGCGCGCCTTGGCCGCATCGATAAAAATTTCCATCTGCTCGCGCACGGTATGCTGGCCAATGTAATCGGCCAAGGTTTTGGGGCGAATGGCGCGGTCATACTGCTCTTCACCCAAAAGCGGGGCTGGATTCACAAAACGATCCACTTCGATCATGGCTTACCCCAAAGAATGTTTAAGCGCGAGGCGAATCAGCTCTTCGGCGCTGCTGGCTTGGCTTGCCACCTTGCTGAGCATTTTGGCGGCATCTTGCGGCTTATAGCCCAAGGCCACCAGGGCGCTTTCGGCTTCGGCTAAGCGGGCGTTTTCTTGGGATTTCTCGCTTTGCTCCACCGCCGCCCACAAAGGCGCAGGCGCTTGCCATTCGTTTAAGCGGTCGCGCATTTCAATAATCAGGCGCTCGGCAGTTTTCTTACCCACGCCTGGCAGCTTGGTTAAGGATTTTATGTCTTCGGTTTGCACGCACAGGGCAAAGGCCTTGGCATCCATACCCGACAAAATACCCAGTGCCAGCTTAGGGCCTACGCCGCTAACTTTAATTAAAGTGCGAAACAGGGTGCGTTCGGATTTACTGGCAAAACCATAAAGCTGATGCGCATCCTCACGGATGGCTAAGTGCGTATACAAAGTGGCTTCTTCGCCAATTTTACCCAGCTGCGCAAAGGTCGAAATCGGGGCAAACAGCTCGTAGCCCACACCCTTTACGTCCAGCAATAATTCAGGCGCTTGCTTTTCCAGCAGCACACCTTGTAAACGACCAATCATAGGGAAACAACACGACTAAAAATAAAGTTGCCTAGCCTAAAGCAGTGCATTGCAACTGTAAACCGTTAGCGCATGCGCCCGTGCGCCACGCCTGTGACACCATACTGGGCGGCAAGCCCTGCACTGGTATGCGCATGACAAATGGCGATAGCCAAAGCATCGGCGGCGTCGGCTTGCGGCTTGCCTGGCAGCTTGAGCAAATACTGCACCATATGTTGCACTTGCTCTTTAGTCGCACTGCCCTTGCCGACCACCGCTTGTTTGATGGTGCGCGGCGCGTATTCGGCGGCGTTTAGCCCTTTGAGCTTGGCGGCAACGATGGCCACGCCACGCGCCTGCCCAAGCTTTAAGGCGGAATCGGCGTTTTTGCCCATAAAGACCTGCTCGATGGCAAACTGCTGAGGCCCATAGGTATCCACCAGCTCGCTGACACCTAAAAAGATTTTCTCCAGCCGCTCATAAAGCTCACCTTCGCCTGTGCGGATGCAGCCACTACTGAGATAGCGAATTTTTTGGCCGTCGCGCTCGATAACACCAAAGCCTGTGATGCGTGAACCTGGGTCTATGCCAAGAATAATCATTGACCACCCAATAGGCTGTCGTCTTTGGGTGTTAAGCGCACGCGCTGGCCGCTGTCTTGCTCCACCACTTCCAATATTTGCCAGCCATTAGGAAGCTTAAGCTGCACACAAGGGTGAGTTTTTTCTCTTTTGCCATTTTGTTGCGCAGGCTTTTTCTCACGATAACTTAAACGCAGCCGCTCGCCTTTTTGCTCCAAACTCAATAACTCCACGCCATAACCTAGGCTTGGGCGCTCGCCCAAAGTAATGGTTAAAGTATTGAGTTTTAAACTCACCCCCAAGGGTTCAGCACATTGGTTAATTTGCGTCACCGCAAGCTCGGGCACTGGCACCGTGGTGCAGCCAACGAGGCTTAAACTGAGCAAAGTAAATAAAAAAAAGACGCGCATCAGCAAGCACTCTGTTTACGGATTTTAAAATGATAAACGCCGTCTTTTTCGCCGCTTTCTAGCAGTTCTTGCTCTAAGAAAGTGCAGAATTTGACAAAGTCGCGCTGGGTGGATGGGTCGGTTGCCAACACCTCGACCTCTTGGCCTATGGCCAAATCGCGCATGAGATTGTGCAGCATCATTACTGGCTCTGGGCAGAACAGCCCTCTGGCATCGAGCTTAACCGTTTCAGTCATAGTCACCTCAGCAAAGGCGCTATTGTCCTGCCTGAGCCTGCTTACGTCAAAGCCTGCGTAGGCTTAATTAAACCGCGCAGGCTGTGGCTAAGTGCGCTTGTGCGTTAGTAAGTGTTTACGCGACTGGCAACGAGCTGTTCAAAATCATCGAGCGTTTTGAATTTTGGTAGTTTTTCCGCCAATTCTTTACGCAGCATTTCGTCATCCCAAAGCTTTTGGCGAACGCCGGGGTTTTCTAAAATTTTCTTTGCTAGGCGCTTGCTGCGAATAAAGGATTTAACCGCCACCTCTGAACTGGTGATTTTTTCAAACAGCTCTTTGGCCAGTGGGCTTTTTTCGTTAAACATGTTGTTAATGATTTCAGGCTGCTTGGCGATTTCATCCACCAGCCACAGCTCACCCATGAATTTTTCCATATTAAAGAAACTGCCCAGCTCTTTAGGCTTCAAGTAAGCCATGATGTCGCTCATTTGCGCTTTTAACGCAGGCTGCTGGTCGAGCGAGCTCATCAGCTTAAAGAGCCCCACCATCGCGGCGCGAATGCTGGCAAAGTCGGAACGATTTTTATACACTCCATCCACCAAATTTTGCGCTTCGGGCATAGCAAAAACACTGTCCAATAATTTTTTATCGGTGATGTATTCGCTTAGACGATTTCTTAAAATAATTTCCACCTTGCTGCGATCATCGAGCATTTTTTCAATCATATCGTGCTCGGGTGACGCCAAGCCGCCCTTGATGTATTTGTCTTGTTTTACCATGTCACGCAGATTCACCAGCGTGTGCGTGGGGAAGAATTTCATTTCCACTTCGTTGGCAATGGCCACAGGAA
>JBDKHD010000062.1:0-6544 GCA_039797885.1 Pseudomonadota bacterium | reverse complement strand
CGGTGCGCTTTTGGCTATGTCTATTGAAAGTCCTGATTTAATGGAACGCATCCACCAAGGGGCCTTGGTGGGCTACATCATTTTGGTGATTGGTGCTATCGGTTTGGGTATTGCTGCTTGGCGTTTGATTTATCTTGAGCGTGTGGCCAAGCGTGTACGCATTCAGCGCGCCAATCTCACCAAGCCCAATTCCGACAATCCTCTGGGGCGTGTGCTGCTAAGTTACAGTGCTATTGCGCGGCCTGTGGATAGCGCCGTGCTGGAGGCTAAATTGGACGAAGCTGTATTGAAGGAGCAGCCTGCGCTGGAAATTGGGCAGACCATAATCAAGCTGTTCTCGGGGATTGCTCCCTTGCTGGGGCTGCTCGGTACGGTGACGGGTATGATAGTCACCTTCCAAGCCATCACCACCTTTGGTACGGGCGATCCTAAGCTTATGGCAGGCGGTATCTCTCAGGCCTTGGTGACAACGGTAGAAGGCTTGCTGGTTGCCATTCCTTTACTGTTGGCGCACAACTGGGTGGCCTCGCGATCCAAAGCCATTATGCAGCTGTTGGACGAGCAAGCAGCAGGCTTGATGGCACAAGCGCTTGAAGAGCAGGGCAAATAAAAATGCAGTGGCTGCAAGACTTTATTGCCCAAGGTGGCCCCGTTATTTACGGCATTTTGGCGGTGTGCTTTGTGCTTTGGGTTTTGATCCTAGAGCGGCTGTGGTTCTTCTATATTGATCAACCCAAGCTTGCTCAGTATTTAAATCGTAAGTGGCGGCAGCGTGCGGATTTAAACAGCTGGAGCGCGAGTAAGATTCGTCAGGCTTGGCTCAGCCAGCACCAGCAAACAGCCAGCAAAAATCTGGCTTCCATTGGCATTTTGATTGCCATCTGCCCTTTGCTGGGTTTGTTGGGCACAGTCACAGGCATGATTCATGTGTTTGATGTACTGGCATCCACAGGTACAGGCAATGCCCGCGCGATGGCCGACGGCATCTCTCAAGCCACTATTCCTACTATGGCGGGTTTAGTAGTGGCTCTGACAGGGCTGTATTTTAACACCCGCTTTAAGCGTTTGACCGAGCGCGCGCAGCGCAAACTTGCCGACCTTTTAATTACAGGCTGAAACTATGAGACGTCGCACCTACAACGAAGACGATGGCAACAATATCGACCTTACGCCCATGTTGGACGTGATCTTTATCATGCTGATTTTCTTTATCGTTACCACCTCTTTTGTGCGTGAAAGCGGAGTGACGGTCAATCGCCCCAGCGCCTCGACCGCTGAAGAAAAAAAAGGCAGCAATATATTGGTCGCCATTCGCGCCAATGGTGAAATTTGGATTGATCGCCGTGCCGTGGATGTGCGCGCAGTACGCCCTAATATAGAGCGCATGAAAGCCGAAAACCCCGAAGGTGCGGTTATTATTCAAGCTGATGAATACTCTCCTACGGGGCTTTTGGTGAAAGTCATGGATCAAGTGCGTTTGGCGGGTATCACCAATATTTCCATTTCTGCAGAGGCAAAATAATGCTGAAAATGGGGAGCTTTGCGTTCGTGGCAGCGGCTTTCACCCTTGGGCTTTTTTGGGTGATGCAACAGATGATTTCTGGCTCTGGTCAGCAAGAACAAACCGAATCCAATCGTACTATGGTCGATTTTGTACGCTTGCAGCAAGAAAGCCGCACCGAATTAAAAGAGCGTCATAAATCTGAGCCACCCAAAATACAAAAGCCACAAATACCCGAACAAAGTCTGAATAGCTCCAGTAGTGCCAGCTTGCCTGCGCTTCATACGGGCCTAAGCGCAGGGGCTTTGGATATGTCCATCTCTCACAATTCCTTACTTGGGGATGCCACGGTTTCAGGGTCAGGTATGGGGTTTGGTGACAGCGATGTGATGCCTTTGGTGCGGATGAATGCCCAGTACCCACAGCGAGCTATTCGCCAAAAAATTGAAGGCTATGTCACGGCGCGCCTGTTTATCAATGGCGAAGGCTCGGTCGATAACGTTGAAATTCTTGATGCTCAGCCAAGTGGCATTTTTGAGCGTGAAGCCATTCGTGCTATGTACAAATACAAGTTCAAACCCAAAATGGAAAATGGGCGTGCGCAGCCACAAACTGCCACCCAGACCATCGAATTTAAACTCGCAGAAGGAGAGAATTAATGCGTTTTTTAACCGTTCTTCTTTTATGTCTGAGCTTTTACGTTCATGGCAGTTCAGACAATAGTCTAACTCCTGGTGTTTATAAAAAACTCAGTGATGTGCAGGATTTAATTGGCAAGCAAGATTATAACGAAGCACAAAAAAAGCTGGACGAGCTAGAGGCCGATTTAAAACCCAGCTTCGGCTTGGCATTGGCTTATCAGCTGCACGGTCAGCTGTATTTAATGCAAGAGAAAAACGAAAAAGCCTTAGGGTATTTCCGTAAATCCTTGGGGTTAAATATTTTGGCACCCGCACAAGAAGCGGGGATTGCCACCACCACCGCGCAAATTCTAATGAGTCTAGAGCGACCCGGCGAGGCATTCAATGAACTGGAGCCGCGCTTGCAACGCTTGTTAGAACTGGAAAAAGCCGAGCGTAAAAAGCGCGGAGAAAAACGTGAGAATGCTGAAAAAGACATTCAATATGTGCCCGCACAAAGCATGATAGCCGTTGCCACCGCCTGCCATTTGCAAAAGCATTATAAAAAATCCATTCCTTGGTTACGCCAAGCACTCAAACGCTCAGACAGCCCCAAAGAAAGCTGGCTAATTATGCTGACCGTGGCGCTCTACCAAGACCAACAATTGGAAGCCAGCGCACAGGTTTTGGATGATTTAATTCGTTTAAATCCCAAAGAAGAATACTGGATGCAGCAAGCGGGTATTTATCAGCAATTAAATCAACCCGAGCTGTCTTTGCGCTCACTGGAAACGGGCTACGCCGCAGGCTATGTGCAAAAAGCCGATAACCAAATGCAGCTCGTGCAACTATTGTTAAATCAAGGAATGCCAGAGCGAGCTGGGCGTATTTTAAATAAATTAGTGCAAGAGCAAAAAATTGAACTCAATGAGCGGAATTGGCGCTTGCTGGCAGGTGCTTGGCAGCAAAGTCGCGAACGAGAAAAAGCCGTGGTTGCCATGTTAAAAGCAGCCGATTTTATGCAGGATGGTTCGTTGATTTATCGTGCGGCGCAGTTGCAAGTGCAAGATATGCATTATCTAGATGCGATTAAAAACCTAGAGCAGGCCTTTAAAAAAGGCTTGAACGAAAAAGATCGCGCACAAGCCATTATGCTGGCGGCCAGCAGTGCCTATGAACTTAATGATTTGCGCAGTGCTAGACGTTATTTTCAAGAGGCACTGAGTCACGGCAGTACCGCTGCGAACGCCAAATCTTGGTTAGATTATTTAAGCAGTATGGAAGAATATCAAAGCGTTGCGGTAGAGGGCTAATTATGAGATTTTTAAAAATATTTTTTGCAACATGGGTGCTGAGTGTTTCTGCTGTAACAATGGCCGGAGAACCTCATTCACATTTGCATCACGACGCTGCGGCTCTAGAAGAACAAGGTGCGCGCGAGATCACCATTCGTATGAATGACGATATGCGTTTTACACCGCAGTTTATTGAGGCGAAACAAGGCGAAACCGTTAAATTAAAAGTAGTGAATGCAGGTAACATTCCGCATGAGCTGGTGCTTGGGCCAAAGCATGAATTATTGGAGCATGCCAAAGAAATGCGCCAAGGCACGATGCATGGTCATCACAATAACAACGCCATTACCTTAAATGCGGGTGAGCAGGGTGAAATTGTTTGGGTATTTAAAAAAGCAGGAACTTTGGATTTTGCTTGTTTAATTCCAGGCCACTATGAGGCGGGCATGAGTGGGGAAGTGCAGGTTAAATAACCCCCGCACTTGATTTAGTGTTACTGAAATTTTGCCCACACTGGGGCATGGTCGGAAGGCTTTTCCATGTCGCGCACATCGTAAGCAATACCTGCATCCACACAATGGTCATAAAGCGCAGCACTGGCCAGTAGATGATCAATACGCAGCCCGCGTTTGGGTGTATCTTCAAAACCCTTAGAACGATAATCAAACCAGCTGAATAATTCGGTGCTTTGCGGGTAGAGCTTGCGATAGCAATCTTTTAAACCAAAACCCAATAAACGCTGATACCACTGACGCTCTTCCGGTAAAAAGCTGCATTTTCCTGTTTGTAACCACCGCTTGCGATTGGCCTCGCCAATACCAATGTCGATATCCTCGGGTGAAATATTCATATCACCCATAATTAAAATGCGGTCATTCGGCGTAAATTTTTCTTCCAGATACCTTTGCAAGTCGGCGTAGAATTTTTCCTTGGCAGGAAACTTGGTCTCATGGTTTCGGCTCTCGCCTTGAGGAAAATAGCCGTTCAGTACATGCCATTTTTCACCGTTAATTTCATAGCAAGCATGAATAATGCGCTTTTGTGCTTCATCGTTATCCCAAGGCCAGCCTTTTTGCACAAAAATGGTCTTTTCTTTGCTGAGCAAGGCCACACCGTAATGTCCTTTTTGCCCAAAAAATTCCACATGGAAACCCAAGGCTTGAACATCCGCTAATGGAAATTCACTGTCCTGCACTTTGGTTTCTTGCAGCCCTAAAATATCAGGGTTATAGAGGTTTTTAATGTTTTCCAACTGATGCGGGCGCGCGCGTATACCGTTGATATTAAAACTGATGATGGTGGTCATAATCGGCTATTCGTAAAAAATAAAGGCGAACTATATCAGCCTTGGCAAGCTTTTACAGCGAAAACTCTTGTTTGAAAAATATACAGTAAATAACCAGCATAATAATGCTTGGTTTACTGAGCTATTTTTTCACTTTACTCTGCCGCCACTTTAATAAACCACTTAATTGATAAGAGGGATAACCAATGAAGAAGGTATTTTTTACGCTGCTGCCGCTGGCTTGCGTTGGTGCCAATAGCCTAGCGCTGGAGCTGGAAAAACAACAGGTAACAGGGCAGCTATTTAAACAAGAAATTGCCGAGCAGGCTTTTGCCGTTGAAACGCTAAGCCGTGAAGATATAGCGCAGCTGCCTGTGCAAAATATCGCCGATTTGTTGGAGTGGGTCGGTGGTGTGGACGTACGCCAGCGTGGTGGCTTTTACGCGCAAACGGATGTCGGTATTCGTGGTGCAGGCTACGAGCAAACGTTAATTTTGCTCGATGGTATTCGTCAAAATCACCCACAGACAGGCCATCATACTTTTGATTTGCCTATTGCATTTGAAGACATTGAACGCGTCGAAGTGGTGCGTGGGCCTGGTGCGGCGCAATACGGCCCCAATGGCAATGCAGGGGTAATTAATTTTGTTACCCGCAAAAAAATCGACTCAGAAACGGGGCGCAGCGCCAAGGTCAATTTAAGTGGCGGCTCTTACGGTTATGGGCGTAGCGCGGTGGCTTTAGGAAAAACCGAAGATAAGCTTAGCCAATTTGCCAATGTCAGCTATCAGCGCTCCGACAGTTATTTAACAGGGGCTAAATTGGATACCGATGCGCGTCAGGGGAATTATCGTGCGGTGCATCAGGGGGAAAATAACAGCACGGTTTTTTCTATTAACTCGATGCAAAAAGAATTTGGCGCACAGGGTTTTTATGGCCCTGCCAGTGCTTGGGCAAAAGAGCGCAGCACTCAGTGGTTAAGCTATCTGACACACGAGCAGCGCTTTAATAACGAGCAAAGTGTGGATGTCGCACTCAGTTATCATCAGCATCAGGATAATTTTTGGTATGGTGCACCAACCGCTACACCTTCTGATCACGATGTGGATTCCTACCAAGCGCGCCTGCGTTTTCATGCCAACTCTTTTGCTTCTTTAGGCTACGAATACAATGGCGAGAAAATTGACAGCAATACCGTACTAAATGGCAGCAAACATAACCGCGATTATCAGAGCGTTTTTGGTTATGGCTCTTACGATTTAACTTGGCTGCAAGTATCAGGAAGCTTGTCTTATTTAAGTTATAAAGACGGCGATAGTTTTACCTTGCCTGTATTGGGCTTGGTCTTGCCATTTGGGCAGCATCATCTTTACGCCAACGCAGGTAAGAGCGTGCGCGTGCCGACATTAAATGATCTGTATTTAAATCAAGCCACCAATAAAGGTAACCCCAACCTTGTGCCTGAAGAAACGCAAAGTGTGGAGCTGGGCACAAGGCTGAATATGGCGGGTGTACAAACAAGGCTAGCGGTGTTTGAGCGCGACACCGAAAATGCCATCGACTTCACCAAAACTCAGGCCGAAGTGGATACCAATGTGCCGTATTATACCGCGCGTAATGTTGAAAAAATTGCCGCTTCTGGCATGGATGTGGAGCTGGATTTAAGCCAGCTGCTTGCGGATCAGGGTTTTAATAAAGCCAGCCTAAGTTACACGCGTTTGTGGCAAGACTTTACTAATTCATTTGCTAAAGCCAAATACACCAAACAGCAGCTTGAGCATCAGGCCATCTTAAATTTAAGTTATCGCTTAACACCCAATTTAAGCCTGACCAGCCTGTATAA
>JBDKHD010000061.1:0-3805 GCA_039797885.1 Pseudomonadota bacterium | reverse complement strand
CCGAGCCAGGAATCAATTACTATTACGCGCCCACGCACTTGCAGGTGGCGGGGCTGATGGCTGTGAATGCTGCTATCAAGGGTGGCAGATTGCCAGTCAACTCCGACTGGAATGCTTTATTTTCGGCATTTAAAGCCCAGTACGGGGTGTTCGCTCAGTCCACCTATGATCTGCCATCTGCCACCAACCCGCGTTTGGCGGGTGGAATGCACTGGACGGCAGAGGATATGCTGGCGTTTCTGCAAGCCTTGGCGCAAGGTGAGATTTTAAGTATGCAAAGTCTGCAGGCTATGCGCACTGCTGTGATGACGGACGCGGTTATTGAATCGTCCCCAGCTGTCGACTTGGGACTGAGCTGGCGCTACGGTTATGGCGTGTGGCTGGAAGACTGCCACAGCATTGACACGATTTGTGTCAGCTCACGTTTCTCCAGTCTTGGCGCTTATGGTGCTTATCCTTTTATTGATATGAACAAAGGATATTGGGGGCTGTTGGCCAGACAGGGCAATGCCAACAGCTTTGCCAAAGGGTATGAGCTGATGAATAGCGCCCGCCCGATGCTGGATAATTGGGCACAGCTGGCTGCTCAATGAGGCTTATTGCGTCACACTCAGAATCCGTGTCCCCAAAAAGGCCATGTTGAAGTGCTTGATGTTTTCCTGCACATAACTAATAAATGCCTTCATAGCTGGCGTATTTGGCTGCTGACGGCGGGCTGGGTAAGCCCTAAGAGTTCACCGGCTTTGCTGTAGCTTTGCTGTTCATATGCCGCCAAAAACACTTGCAGTTGGCGAAAGGTTAGGCGGCTGGCGAGTTGTTGGACGCTTCTAGGCATATAAGCCTCATTATCAAGAAATTGGGTGGTGATTATTGCTGTAATGGCCGTGAAATTACAGAGGTGCAGGAACAACGTACAGCGACACAGGAGGCTAGATTATGACTACTGCCACTATCAATACTCAGCGTTTGACACTTAACCTGCGCATCAAAGAAGACGTTCGCGATTTGATTGACCGCGCTAAAGGGCTATGAGGTGTCGGAGTTGTCTGGGCTGTCGAACCAAGCCCTGCCATGACGGAGCATGGGCGATAAATCGAGAAACATAGATGGCTGTCATCCTGCGCGCAGCCGCAGGATCCATAACCCGCCATGCACCAGAACCCTAAAAATAACGTGGCAGTTTGCGCGGTTCTTGGTACTATCGCGACCATTTGATTTTTACGCCAACCACTGTTAGGCCAGATAAAAAGTTTATCAAGGCAGTGAATAACAAGAGCGCAGCATGAGCGAATTCCAGACTCTCGACCAACTAAAAGCCAAGCTAGATGCGCATCGTCCTTTACCCAAAGCGGTGGTCGCAAACCTGCATGAGAATTTGGTGCTGAATTGGACGTATCACAGCAACGCCATCGAAGGTAACACCCTCACCCTACAAGAAACCAAGGTCGCCTTAGAAGGCATTACCATTGGCGGTAAAACCCTGCGCGAACACTTTGAAGCGATTAACCACCGTGATGCTATTTTGTATGTGGAAGAGCTGGTAAAAAAGCAAGAAACGCTATCCGAATGGCATATTAAACAGCTACACAGTTTAGTGTTAAAAAATATCGACCAAGACAATGCTGGCCAGTATCGCAAAGTGAACGTGCTGATTTCAGGTGCAACTCATACGCCGCCTGATTTCCTGCTTGTGCCAGAACAAATGCAAGCGATGATGGCCTGGTATCAGAACGAAGCGAAACAACTGCACCCAGTTGAGCGAGCAGCGCGTTTGCATGGCGAGCTAGTAAAAATACACCCATTCACCGATGGCAACGGCAGAACATCGCGCTTAGTGATGAACCTCGCACTGATGCAAGCAGGCTTTCCCGCCGCATTAATACAAGTAAACCAACGCTTAGCCTATTACCAAGCCTTAGACAAAGCCCACACCACAGGCGACTACCAAGACTTTATTGCCCTAATTGCAGAGTGCGTAAAACAAAGCTTTGAGCCTTATTGGTTTACCTTGGGAATCAAGGAATAAACGTGGGCAGTTTGCGAGGTTCTTGGTACTACAAGAAAAGCCAGTGGCGTCATGTTGCCTTTTTAATGTTTTTGAGCATAAGCTTCAATTTATTACTGTTTTTAATCAAAAATTAAAGGTTTCATCTATGCTAGTCGGGTTTCAGGCATTAGCCGATCAATACAGCATCAAGCTCGTTCAGCCGTTGCGGGTGAGGTCTGTCATTGGTGCACGCCGCGCCAGCAAGGAGCTAGAGGGGTATCGAGAAGAGCATTACTCAGCAACCTATCAGCCCGATGATAGTTTTGCAGGCCATTTTGAATTTGGCCTTAAATACGAAGAAATACACTTAGAATTTTTTGCTCGTCTTTTTGCAGTAATTGGCTCAGAGCCCATAGAAGCTTGGTGTAAGTATTCGCCTTATGGCCAATATGCTCGCCGTGCAGGATTTTTTTATGAATGGTTAATACAAAAAAAACTCGAAGTTGTTGATGTAGACAACGGTGCCTACTGCGATGCGATTTCCTCTAAAATGTACCTAGTGCGCACACATGCAGAGCGTGTAAAGCGCTGGCGCATTAATAATAACCTGCCAGGAAACACGGAGTTTTGCCCCGTGGTGCGCCTTACTCCAACAGTAAAGCAAGCATTAAAGCTGAATTTTAGCGCCGCGCTAGAACAGCTCAATCAACAATTTGGGTTGGATATACTATTGCGCTCAGCTAGCTGGCTGACCTTTAAAGAATCGCGCGCCAGCTTTTTAATTGAAAAAGAGAGCGAGCAAACAGATCGAGTCCAGCGTTTTGCGCATGTTATGGTGAAAGACTGTGGAAAAATTGCCAATCCGCTGGCACCTGAAAGTTTGGAATATTTGCAGAGCAGTATTTTAGGTAAAGAAGCCTTAGGGCTGGGGGTGCGAAAGTCGCCTGTGTTTATTGGCCAAGCCAGTTTTTATGAGGACATCGTTCACTACATTGCGCCACATTTTGAACAGCTCGCTGATCTCTTAACGGGGTTAGGCCAGTTTAATGAACTCACACAAGGCCAAGAGGCACTGGCTCGTGCGGCCGTCTTAGCTTTTGCTTTTGTATATATTCATCCCATGCGTGACGGCAATGGCAGGCTGCACCGTTTTTTAATAAACGACACCCTAATAAGAGATGGCGCCATACCAGAAAATATTATCCTGCCTATATCCGCAACCATTACCAGCTCGTTAGATTTTCGCGTGGGTTACGATAAAGCGCTAGAAGCCTTCTCAAAACCCTTTATGCAGCGTTATGCAGAAAGCTATCGGTTCGGCAAAGTCGAAACTTACACAGATGGCACACACAGTAATTTCATATTCAGCGAATATAACGACGCGCTTCCAGCTTGGCGTTACCCCGATTTGACCGAACAAGTGCTGTACACCGCGAAAGTGGTGGCACACACCATTCACACAGAAATGGCAACCGAAGCCCAGATTTTATTAAAGTTCCAAAGTGCTCAGCAACAGTTAAAAAACATTGTCGAAATGCCTGATTACGATGCTAATCGTATCATTCGCTCACTAAAAGAAAATAACTGGCAGATTTCAAACAAGCTAAAAAAAGAGTATCCAATTTTAGAAGATGCGCAATTAGCTGAGCGCATTCTCGAAGCAGTGAAAACGGTATTTTTTGATTGATTTAAAAGAATCCACCCGAAGGCTGATGCTTTTTACCGACGTCGAAAAGCCCGTGAAGTGGAGTGGCCAGCTTCACCCAATGCTTATCCTCAGCGCTCTAGGGCGTAATGGCGTATTGGTAATAAACCCTG
>JBDKHD010000060.1:0-3120 GCA_039797885.1 Pseudomonadota bacterium | reverse complement strand
CCTGCCTTGGTCTTGGCGAATTTCTTGGCTCATGTTGCGCATCAGCTGACGGCGCAGGCCAGGTAGGCCATCGGCTAGGGCTTCAAATTGGGCAATTGGGATTTCGCAGACGGTGGTGGTTTCCAGTGCTTTGGCCGTTAGCGGATAAGTGCTGTTGTTGTAGCCTGCCAAGCCCACTAGCTCCGAGGCAAGGTGAAAGCCTGTGATTTGTTCTTCACCACTTGGGGCGATGGTAAAGGTTTTGAGTGCGCCGGTGCGCACGGCAAAGATGGCTTGGTAAGGCTCACCCTGCTGAAACAGAATTTGGCCTTTTTGGATGGGGCGGCCACGGCGGATGATTTCATCTAAACGATCCATGTCTCCCTCGTTGAGAGAGATGGGCAAGCACAAGGCGTTGAGTGAGCAATTTTGGCAGTGTGCTTGAGTGCCGCGCATTGAGCTTTCAGTAACAAGATTCGATTTCATTGTGGTCCCCAAGAAAATCCAGTCTGAGTGATGCTTCTTGATTTAAAGCAAGAAACTAATGTACCCAGACTACCGCAATAGTCCATATGCCGAATGTAATTAAGAGTAAAGATGCGAACTTTCGTACTTTGGGCTGATTGATCCACGGCATAATGAGATTGCCAGCCAGCGTGCCTGCCAGTAGGGAGGGCAGGGTGCCCATACCAAAGGCGGCCATGGTTGCCATACCCATTAATGGTTGACCGTTGGCTGCGACCCAGGCCAGAGAGCTGTAGATTAAACCGCAGGGCAAAAAGCCCCAGAGCATGCCCAGCATCAGCTGATGGTGCATTTTGGTCGAGCTCATAAAACCGCTGGTGATGGGTTTTAGGGCATTCCAAACAGGCTGGCCAACACGCTCAAAACGGGTAAGTACCATCCACCATCGCGCCACATAAAAACCCATTAAAATCAGCATCGCGCCTGCGACAGTGCGCAATACCCGCATCAGCTGATGGTTTTGCTCAGCCAGCCACAGGCCGATAAAACTGACAGCCAGGCCCAGCAAGCTGTAGCTTAAAATGCGCCCTAGGTTGAACGTCAGCATGGTGCGTAGACGCTTACTTTTTTCGGCGCGCGCACCGATGGCTGCGGCAATGCCACCACACATCACCAAACAATGGCTGGAGCTGAATAACCCCAGCAAAAAAGCGCTTAATAGCGATAAAGGCTCGATAAGCTGCGTGGAATGGTGCATGTGCTCGTGCATTATTTTTTCTCCTCATCGTCGTCGTCAAAGAGGATGCGGTGCGCAGGCGAGTCCATATCATCGAACTGCCCAGAGCGAATCGCCCAGAAGAAGCCGACTATGGCCAAAGCCAATAAAAACAACGAAAAGGGTACAACGGCGTAGAGAAGATCCATCGTTAATTCCTTTTTTTAAGATGTAATAAACGCATGGCGTTGGTTACGACTAAGAGTGAGCTTAGCGACATGCCGATGGCGGCTTGCCAAGGCTGGACGATCCCGGCGGCGGCGGCGGGTAGGGCGATAAGGTTGTAGCCAATCGCCCAAGCGTGATTTTGCCAAATAATACGGCGAGTTTTATGCCCTGTTTCAAGCATATTCAACACAATTTCAAGCTGGCCGTTGTTGAGCAAGGTATCGGCGTGGGTTTTGGCCAAATCGCTGGCGTCGTTGACGGCAAGGGATAAGTCTGCCCCAGCCAGCACAGGGACGTCGTTGATGCCGTCACCGAGCATCAGCACTTTGTCGCCGCTTTGCTGCCACGCCTGTACGGTGGCGAGCTTGGCTTCAGGGTTCATGCCGATGCGCACGTCTTCAATACCTAGCTCTTGGGCGAGTTTAAGCCCTGCGTCGCTTGGGTCGCCCGTGAGCAAAGACAGCTTGAAGCCTTGCTGTTTTAACCCGTTGACGAGCGGGTGCGCGCTGCTGCGCACGGTGTCGTTTAACAGCAGCCAAGCCAAAGGCTCGGTGGCGCTGGCCAGAAGCAGCCATTGCCCTGTGGCATTAGGGCTAGGCAAGGGCTTAGGCCAAGCAAAATCGGCGCGCCCCAAGCGGTAGCGTATGCCCTGAGTAAAGCCTTCTATGCCTTGCCCTGCATGTTGCTGAATCTGCTCCAGCGCTTGGGCATCCAAGTGCTTAAAAGCACGGGCGATGGGGTGAGTGCTGTGCTTTTCGAGCCCTGAGGCCAGGGTCAGCACCTGAGCTTCGGTCAAATTTGCTAAAAGCTCGATGCGCTCCAGCGTCAAACGCCCTTGGGTGAGTGTGCCTGTCTTGTCAAAGACCACGCGGGTAATTTGCGGCAAGGTTTCCAGCACATGGCTTTGGCTGATGAGTAGCCCGCGTTCACGCAGGGCGGCGGTTGCGGCGGTGAGGGCGGTGGGCGTGGCCAGCGCCAAGGCGCAAGGGCAGGTAACGACCAACACCGAAAGTGCCACAAAAAAGGCCTTTTCAAAACCCTCAACCTGCCACCAAAAAGTAAAAATCAGCGCACAAACGACCAACACCGCCAACACAAAATAGCTGGCTATGCGGTCGGCAATCAGGGCGGCGCGCGGCTTGGTCTGCTGCGCGCGATCGAGTAGCCGCATGATGGTAGAGATTTGTGCTTGCGCGCCTGTGGCGGTAACACGCATCAACAGTGGGCTTTCCACATTGAGCGTGCCGCCGATTAGAGGGCTACCCACCGTTTTGCTTACGGGCAGGTATTCGCCGGTGAGGGCGGCTTCATCCACCGAGCTTCGGCCTTCTAGCACAATGCCGTCGGCGGCGATGGTTTGGCCGGGTTTGACGCGCAGCACATCATTAAGCTCAATATCACTGGCGGCGATGAGCTGT
This sequence comes from Pseudomonadota bacterium, assembly GCA_039797885.1. Classification (GTDB taxonomy): domain Bacteria; phylum Pseudomonadota; class Gammaproteobacteria; order Pseudomonadales; family Oceanobacteraceae; genus Venatoribacter. The sequence continues at coordinate 315 of JBDKHD010000060.1, read as the reverse complement.
TCTTGGCCGTGCGCATCGACGCGCAGCGCCAAGTTGGGCAGTAGCGTAAGGAGGTTATTCCCCGCGCGGTTCATGCGGTGGCGTGCGCGCATTTCCAGATAACGGCCAACCAATAAAAAGAAGATAAACATGCACACTTCGCTGAAGTAGACGTTCTCCCCTTGATTGAGCGTGCTCCAAATACTGGCGCCAAACGCCAGTAAAATCGCCAAAGACACGGGCACATCCATAGTCAGGTGGCGAGCCTTGAGGTCGCGTATGGCGGCTTTAAAAAAAGGCGCGCCGCTGTAGAGCACGACGGGTAAGGCCAGCAGC
>JBDKHD010000059.1:0-3351 GCA_039797885.1 Pseudomonadota bacterium | reverse complement strand
CTGCCAAGGCTCACCGCCTGCGGTGTACAGGGTCACATCGGTTAGGCCTGCAAAGATATTGCGGTCAAAGGCGGGGCTTACCAAAGTGGCCGAAGAGTACACCTGAAAATCGTAGCCCTGCTCTTTCAGCTTTTGCATCAATACCGGCGGCTGCTGCGCCGAGGTAAAGGCATTCCAATAGCTCACGGGCAGGCCATAAAACAGGCTAAAAACGCCTGCTTTGGTGGAGTTACCGCCACTAAAATGCTCGGGCAAGCTCAGGCCATTGGGCTTGTGGGCAAAGGCATACAGGTTAGGCATAAGCTCAGGGGTGAGCATATCGGCACGCAGCGTATCGACCAGAATAATCAGCAGATTATCTGGCTGCGCTGGTGCTTGGCACTGAATGGATGATGCGGGGTAATTGAGCTGTTTGCTGCTTTTACCCAGCTGCCACTGAACCTGATCGCGCACCGCTTGCGAATCCACCAGCCCCATCTTGGTCATAAAATCCAAGGCGGTAAGCGGATAAAACATCGGAAAATAACGGGTGTAGGCGGTTACATCGGTGCGGTAGTTGGCATCCGCCCAAGCGTGCCAAAGGTTAAAGCCTAAAAAGGCGACAAAGCTCAACGCCAGGGCTTGGCCGTAATGCTTGAGCTTGAGCGCCTTACCCGCCAACCACCATAAAAGGGCCTCCAGCAGCACGGCCACCAGCAAAGCCGCCAGCGCCATAAGCCAAGCCTGTAAGGAAAACTGAAAAACATCGGTGCCCGCATTGAGAATTAAATCCCAAACAAAGCCTGAAAAGTGAAAGCGGTAAATCGCAAAGACAAAGGTATCCAGCAGCAACAACAGCTGCGCCGCGCTCATAGCCACAATCAAACTCAGAGCCAAAACCTTGCGTGGTAGCAGTGCCAAAAGCCACAAAGGCAGTGCCGCCAACAGCAAAATAAAGCCCAGATGCCCAGCAAAAACCAAGCCCACATACAGCGCCTCCAGGCCGTTATCGACCTGCGCCGCGCTCAAATAACGCCACGCAATCAGCCAGCTGATGGGCAGGTTCAATAAGAAAAACACAGAGATCTGACGGATGGAGGCTTTCATAACGGCTTTTTATTTACCTTCTTTCACTTTACTTTTTTCGATCGACCTTGCCTGAAATCAAAATGCTGGCGCCGCCTTATAAAAGGCCGTGCAGCTTAGGCGCTAGGTAATACCAAGCCGCCGCTGCCACCGCGCCCAGCGCCAGTAAACCCAGTAGTAATTTGCGCCCCGCTTTGGAGGTTTCCTCCGAGCGCACCTTGAGGCTGCGCTTGGCGTCTTTGGGCAAGCTGGCTAACTGCGTCAGCACGCTGCCAAAGAGCAAGCTGATTTTGGCCTGAGTGTTAATCGCCCAGCCGTTGGCATCCAAGATCGGGCCAAGGCTTCGGCGGCGCAATTTAAACCAAGCCATCAGCATCGAGGGGCCTGATACCAGTGCCACTATGCCCAAAACCAAGAGCGGCCACTGCCACCAGCTCAGTGCGAGCAAGCCGCTGAACACCGCTGCGATGGCCGTACCAATAGCGCCCAAGGCCAAGCCGATGGCGGCGAAAATACCCGCAAAACGCGCGATATCGAAGGGGCTTTGTGCGGCCGTTGTGCCATTGGCATTCACGCTTTGCACTTTGCTTTCGACATTGGTCAGCAGCTTGCTGTCTTGGCCTTGCGCAAACTTTTGAATCTGCTGAGAAATCAGATCGGCGATGCGCTGATAGGGCGACCAGAAGGCTTGGCGCACGCTGATGGCGTTTTCGACGACCTTAACCACGGTGGCATCCCAAGCATTACCGTCGCGGTCATAAAACAGGCCGTTACGCCCTGGCATCAGCTCGTAATTCACCCCCGCGCTGACAACGGCAACCAGGTTTAAGCTGTCGCGCCCCGCCACAGGCTGGCCTTGGCGCTTGCAGGTGAGATAGAGCAAAAAGCTGTTGCTTTGCTGGGCGATGGCCGCGTGCGCGGCGATATCGCCCACCTCCACCACCAGATCGCAGCTCTTGCCGTCGATAAACAAACGCCCTGCCTGAAACACGGCCTTGTCTTTGCCTTCGTAAAAGTCCTGCAAGGACACGAAGTTGCGCAGCAGGCGGATAAAGTCTTCTTTTAGGCAGAGTATTTTATCCAGATCCACTAGGCTGTTGGCGGCTTGCTCTACGGCCAAGTCCTCGGCCACCTTGGCCAAAAGCGCGTCTTTGCGGTTTTCGGCCACCAGCTGCTCGATGCGCTCGATGGGCAAGCACTGCAACACGGGCAGCTCGGGCTTGGCGCTTTGCCATGCGAAATAAGGCTCGACTTCAGCCAGCAGCGCCTGCCACTGCGTTAAAGTCAGCTCGGTGATATCGCCAAATAACGGCTGAAGGGCGCTCTCTTTCAGCTCTTGCAGCGCCTGCGCCCAAGCAGGGTTCACGCCCTGCGTTAGTGGCAGCGCGCCATGGGTACTGAGCTTGGCAATGGGCAGGGCTTTAAGCTCCTCTCGATTGGCCAAATTGACACTGCCAAGGCGCAGTAATTCGGCTTCTTGCACGCTCAAAAGTGCCAGCGCGCGCTCGTCGTAGCCCAGTAAAGCGGTGCGGGTAAAGTAGTCGTCGATCTTATCGCGCAAGGGCGCAAAGGCAGCCAGTGCTTTGCTGGCTTTGGCGTCAAAGGGGGGTTTCTCTAGGCTTTGTTGCCAGCCCGCAGCGGCTTGAGCTTGGGCATAAAAGCTTTCGATGGCCTCGGCGCTCACACCCATCTCACCACTGCGATCGAGCTTGCCGCCGACACAGGCCAAAATCTCGCCAACAAGCTGCGCCAGCCCTTCATCTTTGACAAAGGCCACGGTAATAATGCCGTCGCCGTTGGCTTTGTCGGCGGGGAAAAGTGCGGGTAAATCGGCGGTCAGATTCGAGGTCAAAGGCGCATGAGGCTCGATATTGAGCAACGACTGCAAACGCCGCGCCGCTTGCTTTAGCCCCTCACCCTGCGCGTTGCTGCTAAAGCTCTCCAGCGTCAAAGGAGCGGGGTCAAACAGGCTATTTAAACTGGCTAAGTGCTCGTTCAGCCAAGCAATGCAGGCCAAAATCTCGGGCGCGCGAATACGCCCTGTTTTTAGCGGATCGAGGTAATTCAACATGCGCTGGTTTAGCGCCAAACGTGAAGTCGGGCAGGCCAACGTTGCCCACAGCTTTTGATCCAAATGCTTCAGTGCCAATAAATCCTCGGCCTCTTCCAAACACACCTGATTAAAACCACCTGCATAAAAAAAGCGCCAACTGTGCGTCATGCCATCATCCTATTCACTACCAAATACTGGGTAAAAAAACGCGCCCAGTATAACCAAGCGCCCCC
>JBDKHD010000058.1:0-3164 GCA_039797885.1 Pseudomonadota bacterium | reverse complement strand
ACGCCGTAAACCCGTCCCTGGGGGCTCGGAGATTGCCATCGATCCCCAGGACGGGGTGAATGCCGCGCTTGTCGGGAACAAGAAGCGGCCAGGCAATCTACGTCCTGCTCATTGTGCACCGCAACGCCGCGCCAAAACGGCTTGAAGTCCTGTGCAGACCGCCGCTTCGGTGTATACAACCCAAGGAGCATAACTGTAGGGCTCAGCAGCCGCTTCAGCTTACACCGCGTGCAAAGCCGCAACGAGCAAGGCGTTTCGAGCTGAGCCAAGCTTGCGTGCGCAGTGGGGATCACCTGAAGAAACCGTATGCGGCATGGATGCCGCATCCGAGCCCCCAAGGATGGGTTCACGGCGTGTTTTGGAAGGTGATACCCACTGCAAGGCACAGCAAGCGTTGTCGGGCGAAAGGAGGGAGGCTGGGGCTAAGCCCCTGCTAAGCGCGCCTCGAGGTCGATGCCCTCTTCGCGCCATTTGGCGATTTTGTAGCGTAAGGTGCGCGGGCTGATGCCTAAGCGTTCGGCAGCGTCTTTGCGGCTGGGTTCTTCTTGCAGGGCTTTGAGTACCAGCTCCACTTCACGCTCGCGCACACCTTCGCCCAAGCCGCCGCTTTCTGCTTCCATTATGACGCTTGCAGGCTCTGACAGCTCCACGGGCATAGGCGGTAACAAGGCCGAAATGTTCACGGGTGCAACAGGGGTTTGACTTAGACGATGTCTGGGAACGGGCGTCAAAATAAAGTCTTGCGCACTCAGCTCGGCCCCTGCTTGCAGTATCAGCGCGCGCTGAATGGTGTTGTCCAGCTCGCGCACGTTGCCAGGCCAAGAGTGCGACAACAGCCGCTCTTGCGCGCTGGCACCAAGCCGTGGCGCGCTGCGTTTCATCTTGCTGGCGTGATGGGCTATTAGGCTTTGCGCCAAGGGCAGAATATCGGCGCTGCGCTCGCGCAAGGGCAGCCATTGCAGCGGGAAAACCGTCAGGCGGTAGTACAGATCTTCGCGGAATTTTCCTTCGGCGACGTAGTCCGCCAGTTCGCGGTTGGTGGTGGCTATGATGCGCACATCTAGGTCGATGAGTTTCTTGCCGCCCAAGCGCTCGACTTGACGCTCTTGCAGTACGCGCAGCAGTTTGGCCTGGAGCGCCGCGTCCATTTCGGTGATTTCATCCAGCAACAAAGTGCCACCTTCGGCCTGTTCAAACTTACCCGGCATGGCGTTATAAGCCCCAGTAAAAGCACCTTTTTCGTAACCAAAGAGCATGGCTTCGAGCATATTTTCAGGAATAGCCGCGCAGTTGATGGCAACAAAGGGCTTCTTCGAGCGCGCCGAGTGCTGGTGAATATAACGCGCCAGCACTTCTTTGCCCGTACCGCTTTCGCCACTAATAAGCACGGTGGAGTCGGTTTTAGCGACGCGCTCGGCCAAAGCAAAGAGCTGCTTGGTCGCGGCGGCGGCGCAGATGGGGGCGTCGCTGGCGACAGGCTCCAGCGCCGTGCCTACGGGATTGTAAGGGCGTAGCAAGGCTTCTAATTCCTTCAACTCAAAGGGCTTCATCAGGTAATCGTTGGCACCCAGTTGCATAGCCCTAACCGCCTGCCCAACGTCGCCATAGGCCGTCATTAAAATCACGGGCAGCCAAGGCGTATGCTTTTTAAGATCCGCTAAAAGCTCTAGGCCATCCATGCCAGGCATGTTGATGTCAGACAGCACTAAATCAAAGTTTTGGCCACGAGCAAGGCTTAAACCTTCGACGCCGTGCGCGGCCTGCGCCACTTTGAAACCCTTAAACTCCAGACTGTCGACTAGGGCTTCACGCAAACGCGGATCGTCTTCCACGACTAAAATTCGCATAACTCTCTCCTATGACTGAGCAATCAGCGGCAGCACTATGGCCACCGCCAGACCTGATGGGGGGTTGTCGCGGATCAACACCTGAGCGTGATGCGCGCGCGCTACGGCTTGCACTACGGCAAGCCCTAAGCCCGTACCGTTGGCCTTAGTGGTATAAAAAGGTTGTTGGATTTTCTCTTTTTGTGCACCGCTTAGGCCTGTGCCGTTGTCCTTGACCCAGATTGCCACGCGCTCACCGTCCAGCACTTCAAACTCCAAGGCAATTTCGGCGGCACCCAGCGGGCAAGCTTCTAGGGCGTTATTGACCAGATTCATCAAGGCGGAAATCAGCACGTCTTGGTTGCAGTGAATCTCTCGGTCGGGCAAGGCATTTACCACCTGACAACGTGCATGTTGGTTATTGAGTGGTACTTCGAGGGCGGCAAGCCAATTTTGCTGCAAAGTCGCAAGGCTAACCTGATCGCTTAGGCTGGTTTCGCCCCGAGCAAATATCAGCATGTCGCGGATTTGACTCTCCAAATGACGCAAACGCTCTTGCAGCTTTTCAGCACAGCGCAAACGCATCGACTCATCCAACTCCGGTGTCACTAAATGCCCTGCATAAAGCGTGGCCGCCGCTAAAGGCGTACGAATTTGATGCGCCAAGGACGCCACCATCTTGCCCATGGCCGATAAACGCTCGTGCTGGCTTAGGCGCGCTTGCAGATCGCGGGTTTCGGTCATATCGGTTAGTAAAATAAGCTGGCCCGTCTCGGCCATCGGTGCGGTGCGCAGATGCACGCGCTTGCCATTGACCAGTGAAATCTCATGGCCGTCGTCTTGGCGCGGCTGAAAGCAGGTTTGGATCAAAGTACGCCAACGCTGCTTGATCAGCGTTTTAGCGCCCACCAAAGGCAGTAACAGCTCGTCGGCGGCGGCATTGCTTTGGCGGACATAGCCGTACTGATCCAAAATCAGCACCCCCGCTGGCAGAATTTGCAGCAAGCTTTCGAGGCGATCGGCTAGGCGCTCTTTTTCTGCCAGCTCTTGCATACGCTTTTGCGCCACCTGTGCCAGCTCACCGCTAAGCTGTATCACCCGATCTTCCAGCTTGGAATAAGAATCGGTGAGCTGCTGTGACATCTCATTAAAATACAAAAAGGCTTGTTGCAGCTGGGCACTGTTCAGTTGAGGTGAAGGAAAAGCCTCCACCGCAGGACTATGCGCCAAAGAGTTGTTCATAAAGCCCCCGTTTTTCGCCAGTTTTATGACGAAATCAATGTTTGTAGAGGGTTTTGCAATTAGCAGGCCAAAATCAAGAAACAAAAAAGCCGCAAG
>JBDKHD010000057.1:0-7940 GCA_039797885.1 Pseudomonadota bacterium | reverse complement strand
GCTCTTGGTTTTCACGTTGGTTTTTATCGACGTTTTCTAAGGCGATGGCCAAGTCGTTTTCTAACGCCTGACGATTGCTATTGCCTTCGGCAACGCTACCCGAAGCGCCCGCCGCACTGTGGCTGCTGTTTTTATCGGCCAGCAAACGCACTTCACCGCCTGCGGCTTCGTTTGAAACTTCAGCCTGTGCCGCAGCACGATTGGTGGCGTCAATTTGCGCGACCTGAGCAGGCGCAGAGGATTTTATAGCTTGATTTTGGCGAGCCACTTCTGCAACAGCGGCAGCGGCGCTGATGGCACGAATTTTTTCAGCATCGGGAATGCGCAACACGTAGTGGCTCTTTAGGCGATTGATGTTGCCACCAATAAAAGCCTGAGCGTTTTCTTGTTGCAGCGCCAGCATCATTTGCTGGGGGGTAATGTCTCGTGCAGGGCGAGTTTGCAAAGCAATAGCCCAAAGGGTGTCGTTCTGCTGCACTTTGTAATTGCCAGGTGCGGCGGGCTCATCCCAATGATTGCTTGGCGCAGGCTTGTTGGCTTCTGGTGTTTCCGCAGTTTGCGAAACATCGACAGCTTCCTGCTCTGGCGCCGCAGCGGACTCATCCGAAAAGTCGCCAACAGACTCGGCAGCAACAGGTGCAGCAACCACAGGCTCGTAGCTTTGTTCTTCAAACACGGGCGGATCGAGCAGCACTGTGTATTCACGCAGCACGCGGCCTTGCGGCCAGTTCAATTCAATTAAGAAATTTAGATAAGGCTCATTAACCGCTTCGCGCGAGGTCAAAACGATGCGATTATTTTCGACTTTAAAGCTGATTTTGGTTAAGAAATAGGCACGATCCACACCCGCGCGATCGAAATCGGCTTGGCTTGCTAGTGCCGATTTAATATCAAATTCCGATAGCCCTTTGGCGTCCACCAATTCAATTTCGGCTTTTAAAGGCTGATTTAATGCAGACTGCAAAGTTAATTCGCCCAAGCCTAATGCCAGAGCTTGAGAAGAGAGAGAGATACTGCTGGCTAATAAAATAGCGTTCGCAAGTAGGCGCTTCATTCATGCTTCCTTGTTGTTATGGCGAGCTGTCGCCCATCTTTTTTCTTTCGGTAACAAGACTATTCAATGCCCGAATACAGCCAAAGAGCTGTGATTACAAGCAGAATGCGGGCTAGTATTCATTACAAACGTCTTTTGCGCAACATTTTTGCCGTGCAAAAAAGCGCCAATTCTATGAAGAATGAATAAGTTAGGGCGCTTTCTTTAAAAATCTCATAAGAAAACGGGGCAACCGCCCCGCTTTCTATTTTTCTAGCAATATCCGAAGCATACGACGCAGCGGTTCAGCCGCACCCCACAAGAGCTGATCACCCACCGTAAAGGCCGATATGTATTCGGGGCCCATGGCGAGCTTACGAATACGGCCAACGGGCACTTTTAATGTGCCTGTTACATAAGTTGGGGTCAGTTTTTTCATGCTGGCATCACGCTCGTTGGGGATGACTTCCACCCAGTCGTTGTGCGCGGCAATGACTTTCTCAATCTCGGCCAGCGGCAGATCTTTTTTCAGCTTAATGGTTAAAGCTTGGCTGTGGCAGCGCATTGCCCCCACGCGCACGCAAATGCCGTCAACAGGAATAGGCGCCCTCGTGCGACCTAAAATTTTGTTGGCTTCGGCTTGGGCTTTCCATTCTTCACGGCTTTGGCCACATTCAAGCTGGGAGTCGATATAAGGAATCACACTGCCTGCCAGTGGCACGCCAAAGTTTTCGGTGGGGAAATCTTGGCTGCGAAGGGTTTGCGCGACCTTGCGGTCGATTTCTAAAATCGCCGAGGCAGGGTCGGACAATAGGTCTTTAACGCTGTCGTGTACAACGCCCATTTGGCTAATCAGCTCGCGCATGTTTTTCGCACCAGCACCTGAGGCTGCTTGATAGGTTTGTGGCGCGACCCATTCGACCAAGTCTTTTTCAAATAAACCGCCAACCGCCATCAGCATCAGGCTTACGGTGCAGTTTCCGCCGATGTAGGTTTTCACACCCTTGTCCAAAGCATCTTTGATAACCTGTTTATTCACAGGATCAAGGATGATTACGGCATCGTCTTTCATGCGTAAAGCAGAGGCGGCGTCAATCCAGTAGCCATTCCAGCCTGTGGCCAAAAGCTTAGGATGCACGTCTTTGGTGTAGTCCCCGCCTTGGCAGGTGATGATAATGTCCATGGCTTTTAAGGCGTCGATGTCGTACGCACTTTCTAGAACGCCACAGTCTTTGCCTGCAAAGCTTGGTGCAGGTTCACCTTTTTGAGAGGTAGTAAAAAACACAGGGGAAATCAGATCGAAGTCTTTTTCTTCCTGCATACGCTGCATCAGCACAGAACCCACCATGCCGCGCCAGCCAATCAAACCCACTTTTTGCATTGCTCTACCCTAAAATTACAGTGCTTTTAAAGCTGCAACCACAGCTTCGCCCATTTCTTTGGTGCCCACACGCACCATGCCTTCGCTGAAGATATCACCGGTGCGCAAACCTTGATCCAACACCTTGCTGACCGCCTGCTCGATGGCATCGGCCGCCTGTGGCGCGCCCAACGAATAGCGCAGCATCATAGCAGCAGAGAGAATGGTTGCTAAGGGGTTGGCAATGCCTTTGCCTGCAATATCAGGGGCGCTGCCGTGGCAAGGCTCGTACATGCCTTTGTTGTTCACGTCTAAAGAAGCAGAAGGCAGCATACCAATGGAGCCTGTGAGCATGGCGGCTTCGTCGGACAGAATGTCGCCAAAGAGGTTGCCCGTGACCATCACGTCAAATTGTTTAGGCGCACGCACCAGCTGCATGGCGGCGTTGTCCACATACATGTGTGACACTTCTACTTCGGGGTAGTCTTTGGCGACTTCGTTGACAATATCACGCCACAATACCGTCACTTCTAATACGTTGGCTTTGTCGATGGAGCAGAGTTTTTTGTTGCGCTTCATCGCCGCTTCAAAAGCTACTTTGGCAATACGGCGAATTTCGCTCTCGCTGTAGACATCGGTGTTATAACCCTGACGCTCACCATTTTCCAAGGTGCGCACGCCACGAGGCTGACCAAAATAAATACCGCCTGTGAGTTCACGCACAATCAAAATATCCAGGCCCGACACCACTTCAGGCTTTAAGCTGGAGGCGCTGGCTAATTGTGGAAACAGCACCGCAGGGCGCAGGTTGGCGAACAAGCCCAAACCTGAGCGAATATCCAAAAGCCCTTGTTCTGGGCGCAAGTGGCGTTCGGTTTTGCCATCCCACTTAGGGCCGCCGACTGCACCCAATAAAATCGCATCCGCTGCTTCGGCTTTAATACGAGTTTCCTGCGGATAAGGGTGACCGTACTTGTCGTACGCGCCACCACCTAGCATGGCCTCATCCAATTGCAGATTTAATTTGAATTTTTTATTGGCGGTTTCCAACACCTTTACCGCTTCGGCTACGATTTCAGAACCAATACCATCACCGGGTAAAACCAATACTTTTTTGCTCATTTTTATCTCTCAACCGCAGAAGTTAAATTTAAAAGTTTTTAGCGTTAACGAGGCAGTTAGCTAAAAAGCCAAGGCGCTTGTTGTTTGCGCTTTTCTTCGTACGCTTTAATAGCATCGGCGTCTTCTAAGGTCAGGCCGATGTCATCCAAGCCATTGAGCAAGCAATGCTTACGAAAGGCATCCACTTCGAACGCAAACTTTTCACCGCTGGGCGTGGTGACGGTTTGCGCGGCCAAGTCCACATTTAACTGATAGCCTGCGTGAGCTTCAACTTCGGAAAAAAGCTGATCGACGACAGCTTGCGGCAAAATAATAGGCAGTAGGCCGTTTTTGAAGCTGTTGCTAAAGAAAATATCGGCGTAGCTGGGGGCAATGATGGCGCGAAAACCGAAGTCTTCTAAGGCCCAAGGCGCGTGCTCACGGCTAGAGCCACAACCAAAGTTTTCTTGCGCTAAAAGCACAGAGGCTCCTTGATAACGTGCTTGGTTTAACACAAAGCTGGGGTTTAAAGGACGGCCTGAGTTGTCGGCGTCGGGTTCGCCCACGTCCAAATAACGTAGTTCATCAAACAAATTCGGGCCAAAGCCTGAGCGTTTGATGGATTTCAAAAATTGCTTGGGAATAATCATATCGGTGTCGATATTGGCGCGATTCATCGACGCCACGATACCTGTTAATTGTGTAAAAGCTCTCATAATTCTTTCTACCTTTTCCTGTAGCCCTTAAAACTCACGCACATCGACAAAATGGCCAGCAATGGCCGCCGCCGCCGCCATTGCAGGACTGACCAAATGCGTGCGACCGCCGTAGCCTTGACGGCCTTCAAAGTTGCGGTTGGAGGTGGAGGCGCAGTGCTCACCGGGCAATAAGCGGTCATTGTTCATTGCCAAACACATAGAGCAGCCTGGCTCGCGCCATTCAAAGCCCGCCGCCAAAAAGACTTTATCCAAGCCTTCTTTTTCAGCCTGCGCTTTGACCAAACCCGAACCTGGCACCACCATGGCTTGCTTGATGGTTTTGGCGACTTTACGGCCTTTAATCACACTGGCCGCTAGGCGTAAGTCTTCGATGCGTGAGTTGGTGCAAGAGCCAATAAACACGCGATCCAGCTGAATATTGGCTAAGTTTTGGCCTGGAGTTAAACCCATGTATTCGTAGGCGCGCTTAAAGCCTGTGCGCTGCACGTCATTTTTAGCATCGGCCAAAGTCGGCACAGTGGCATCCACAGCAATTACCATCTCAGGCGACGTGCCCCAAGAAATTTGCGGCTTGATATCTTCGGCGCGAATTTCGACGACGTTATCGAATTTGGCATCGGCATCGGACACCAAGCCACGCCATGCGACCACGGCCTTGTCCCACAGCTCGCCCTTGGGCGCCATAGGGCGGCCTTTAAAGTACTCTTCGGTTTTCTCATCGTATGCGACCAAGCCCACGCGCGCGCCTGCTTCAATGGCCATATTGCACATGGTCATACGCGCTTCCATGCTCAAAGAACGAATGGCGCTGCCCGCAAACTCGATGGCCGTGCCGTTGCCGCCTGCGGTGCCGATCACACCAATGATGTGCAAAATTACGTCCTTGCCCGTGACACCTTGGCCTAAAGTGCCTTCAACTTTAATCAGCTGATTTTTTAATTTGCGTTGCAGCAAGCACTGAGTCGCCAGCACATGCTCCACCTCAGAAGTACCTATGCCTTGCGCCATCGCGGCAAAAGCACCGTGGGTGGCGGTGTGCGAATCACCACAGACCACCGTCATACCGGGCAAGGTTGCGCCCTGCTCCGGGCCGACCACATGCACGATGCCTTGACGAATATCGGCCATTTTAAATTCGGTGATGCCGTATTCATCGCAGTTGTCGTCTAAGGTTTTCACCTGAATGCGCGATACGGGATCTTTGATGCCAGCAATACCTTGCTTGCGCTCACCGGCATCGGTGGAGACGTTATGATCGGGCGTGGCGACGTTGGCACTGACGCGCCAAGGCTTGCGGCCAGCGATACGTAACCCTTCAAAGGCTTGTGGCGAAGTCACTTCATGCAGCAACTGGCGGTCGATGTAAATCAAAGCCGTGCCATCGTCTTGCACTTTCACCAAGTGCTGATCCCATAATTTATCGTATAAGGTTTTTCCAGCCATCATGCTCTCTCATTAGTGGTTGAAATAGTTACTATTTAGCTATTGTGCCCATAGCGCTAAATCAGGCTTCTTTTAAGCTGCATCTACTTACTTGCGGTTTAAATGTGGGCGGTTTGGATGCTTGTTGAGCCAACCCTATTTTTCATGGATGAAAAATGGGAGTCTACACGGATGTATTTACGGCGTGTTGGCGATGCAAGCTCCAAACAAAAGCTCATAGCATTTAAACTGCGCCCGTTTTAGGCCAATTCATTTGCGCTTATCATACCTTTCGTGATAAACAACTCAAACTCATAATTTTCCACCAAAGCATTCCATAAAGGAATACAAATGGATACTCAAGCCCTGAAAGCCTTTTTAGCGGCAGCGCAGCAGCAGTCATTTTCGTTGGCAGGCGAACAGCTGCATCTGACGCAATCGGCCATCAGTAAACGCATTCAAACCCTTGAAGAGCAACTGGGCACAGGCCTATTTGATCGCCATAACCGCACCATCAGCCTGACCGAAGCGGGCGAGCGACTACTGCCTAAAGCGCGGGCAATTTTAGATTTGGTCGCCGATACCGAGCTGGACGTGCAGAGCCTTAAAGAAGAAGTCGCAGGCAAGCTGTCTTTGGCCACCAGTCACCATATTGGCCTACATCGTTTGCCTCCGATTTTGCGCGAATTTACCGCGCGCTACCCCAAAGCCGTACTGGACTTAAACTTTATGGGGTCGGAGCGCGCTTATCAGGCGGTCAGCCTACGCAAAGTCGAGCTGGCACTGTCTACGCTCGACAACCTTACCCTCACCGATCACGACAATCTGCTCACTCGCGTTTTGTGGCAAGACAAGATGATCTGCGTCTGTAGCCCAAGCCATCCTTTGACGCAGCTTAGCCCGCTAAGCCTTGCCGATTTAGCGCAATGCCCCGCTATTTTGCCCGAGGTCGATACCATCACCTTTAAAATGATTGAGCGTATTTTTACGCAGCAGGGTTTAAGCCTAAATGCCCCTATGCCCACCAATTATTTGGAAACCATCAAAATGATGGTGTCGGTCGGCATGGGCTGGAGCATGCTGCCGCATACGATGCTCGATAGCAGCCTACATGCACTGAGCTGGCCGAGCGCGCCGCTGACTCGCCCGTTGGGGCTGATTCAGCTTAAAACTCGTACATTGAGTAACGCCGCCAAGGCTTTTATTCAAATCTTGGACGATATCTGCTGACTCTTTGACATAAGCCGCTATAGGCCGCTTAATAGTTCATTAAAATTAAATAGAAGTTTGAAATCCATCCTAGCCACAGAAGGAATCTCCTATGCAGTACATCAACAATATTCTCGTCGTACTCGACAAAGGACAAAGCGAACAGCCTGCTCTTAATCGTGCTTTGTGGTTAGCTCGTTCCGTCAAAGCCACTGTCACCTTGCTGGCCAATACTTGGGACGCTTACGGTGCAGAAAATGCCACCTTGGACGAAGACACCCGCCACCAGCTGAAATCGGGTCTATTAAGCCGCGACAAGCAATGGCTGCAAAGCTTTGTTAAAGACGTGACCGACATCAAAATTGAATACGACGTGCATTGGCATAAACACCTGTACGAAGCGGTGATGCACGCCGCCGAAGAAGACAAGTTCGACATGGTCATCAAAAGCACCAAACCGCACCGCTTGATGGATCGTATTTTCACTCACGAAGACTGGAACCTGCTACGCCACTGCCCCATTCCTGTGCTTTTGGTAAAAGGCACTCAAGCTTGGCAACACAACCGCATTCTGGCTTGCATTGATGCCACCTCGCCCGACGACGGCCACCAGCTGATTAACGACAATATTCTCACCTTTGCCGAACAGCTCAGCGATCATTTCGATACCGATCTGCATTTGGTTAATGCCTACCCTATGGTCAATGTCGCCTTTGCTATGGTTCCTGAAGTGACCGCTCCCGATGACCTGCACAGCTACATCGAGCAGCAACACCGCGATGCCTGTGCCCAATGGGCGCGCAAGTACAACGTAAATCAAGAGCAACTGCACGTTCAAGAAGGCGACCCTGAAAACGTTGTCTCCGAGCTGACAAAATCCTTAGGCGCCGATTTAGTCGTAATTGGCAGCGTCGGCCGCACAGGCATCTCCAGCGTGCTCATTGGCAACACGGCCGAGCTTTTGATGGATAAAGTCACTTGCGATGTGCTGGTTATCAAACCCGAGCAAGGCGTCAAAGACGTCGATTAAAAGAAGGCGCGCTGCGCCTTCTTTTAAGAGTTTTTTATGAAAACACTGCTTCTTGTTGCTCATGCG
>JBDKHD010000056.1:0-8602 GCA_039797885.1 Pseudomonadota bacterium | reverse complement strand
AACGTGACCTTAAGGCAACATTCAAATTTTCTTAGTCACATCTTAATTTGAGCAAAAAACGTACAAGCTATTTTTCACGGTGGTGTAGTGTTTAGAAAATCAGGGGCGATTTAGTAGTGAGGGTTTTTGTGTGGTTGTCACACGGTTTGAATATATCGAAAAATATTGATATAGTTTCTTGGTCGTGATTTAGCTCTACTTGCTGCGACTTTAAAGAAAAGCTAAACGGAGCGTCCATCAGAGGCGAAAAATTATGAATACTCTTTCCCACCCTCAACGCGAATTTATCCACAAAGATAAGCTTTATTACATCCAAACGCTTCCTTTCTCGGCGAATGGCAAGCTGCATTGCGTTACCGACGATAAAGCCCTGGGTATTTATTGGCTGAATATTAATGATTGGGGACATATTTGTGCGGGCGTCGATCGTAACAAACTGCAAGAGCTAACACCCTACGTGGTCGATTTTTTAAATTATCGATCTGAGTGTTTTCGTCGTGGGCGCAGATAAGTTCAATACTTATAATCCAGTGGAGTGTCGATAAATGATTCTGCCCTTAGTGTTACATATTCCGCATAGCGCTACCCTAATTCCTGCCCCATATCGTGCGGATTTTGCTTTAACCGATGCGCAATTACAGCACGAGTTGCTGTTGATGACAGACCATTACACAGACGAGTTGTTTGTGTCTAACGATCTAAATGTGCGTTCGGTGCGCTTTCCTGTGAGCCGATTGTTGCTCGACCCTGAGCGATTTTTAGACGATGCAAGCGAGCCTATGGCTGAGCGTGGTATGGGCGTAGTTTATACCAAAACTTCGATGGGTTTGCCTTTGCGTAAATCGCTTACCGTTGCTAGGCGACAACAGTTAATCGATGCGTTTTATCACCCTCATCATTTGGCTTTAACTCAGAAAGTTGAGCAGGATTTAAACCAATATAATCGCGCCTTAATTATTGACTGCCATAGCTTTCCTGCTCAGCCTTTGCCATACGAACCAAACCAAAATCTTCAACGCCCCGATATTTGCTTAGGCACAGATGAGTTTCACACTCCCGTCGAATTGCTAGAGCTGGCTCAAGATTTTTTCACTCAGGCAGGCTTAAAAGTGGCAGTGAATGAACCCTTTGCTGGAGCCTTAGTACCTTTGAAGTTCCACCGAACAGAACCGCGTGTTCATGCTCTGATGGTTGAGGTAAATAGAAGGCTGTATATGGATGAAAATACGGGCAATAAAAATGCAGATTTCAGCCGTATTCGAACGCTTATTCAGGCGTTTTTAACGAATATTTCTAGGCAATCAATGCCTTCTTAGTCTAATTTTATTTTTAAAAGGCCAGATAAACATGACAAAGAACTTCCGTATATTGATACCTCAAAACACTTATCAGCGTGCCGATGCTTATTTAAAAAAAGTGCAAACAGGGGAAATTCTGGCTGGAGGTTTGTTGCGTCAACGCTTGCTCAAGGTTGATGGTGATAAATTAACGGGCGCGGCTCTTTTAAAGGAGCTTTGTAATACCAAGGAGCCACAAATTTTTGCGGAAAGCCAAGTATATGGGAATGGGCGAGATTGGAATTTAACGGAGCTGCAATTATTGGGGGATATTTCCATTGCTGCTCAAGTAAATATTTTTGATAACGGCAAGCATAAAGAGCCAGATATCCACCATGCACCTTTTAAAGGAACGCTTATTTTTACTTCTGGCGCATTGTTGCGTAATGATCTGGGGTTTATGCCTGCGGATTGGGCGAAGTAGTAACGGATAACCAGTTAAATGAAGAGGGGTATTATCGGCTTTATGAGCGGCGTTTATTGCCTGTTTTTGATTATATTAATGAAACGGCAACGCAAGAGCTTCCTGCCTTGGTAACTGTGCCAGGCATTGGCTGCGGGCAATTTTCAGGGGTGTTTATCGGTACGATAAGCAGGGTTTTTAAAAATATGTTGCGCAGGCTGATAACGGATTATGGCGCACGGTGGCCAAATATTGCGGCCTTGTATTTTGACCCTTATCAAGAGCTTGAATACGATTGCGAATACATTCAGGGTATTACTTTTATTACTCAAGCTTTTACCCGTGCGGGGGCTTTAGCTCGTGCGCAGCTCAGCCACCCTGCAAGCTTTGTGCAGAATTTTTCGTATTGCCAATTGTTTAGCTTGGTTGCTTGGGATCCCGTTTCATGGCCAGGCAATGATTTTTATCTTTGCCTGCGTCAGACCGATGATGGGGTAAAGGCTGCAGCCACTGATGCCATGCGAGTTTTTACTGGCGTAGAAGGTGAGTACTGCCCGAAAAGTTATAAATATTTGCCGCCAAAAGATTATGAAAACTGGCTAGAGGTGGTCAAAATAAGTAATTTAATTCTGTGGCAATAGATGCAGAAAAAATAGCGCGAGTGGCTTCAATAGGGGCTGTACACTAATGCACACAGCCTCTTGTTCCTGTATTAATCGTTGAAAGTTTGATTTCAATCAATTTGATTTTATTAAGCGCGAAAGTGCCGCAGTAAAATTTCTCTTAATGGCAGATAATAAGCTTATGGCAGGGCTTATATTTTGGTTGGGGTGCAAATGAAAACGGTTCTTGTGTCGCTATTATTTTTGGTGCTGTTGCTGTGGGGCGTTAGCTTTACCCATGCGGATAACGTCAATATTCTTTGGCTTATACGCCAAGATGCTCTCAATCTCACAGGCTTTTTAGCTATTTCTTTTATGTCTTTGGCGGTATTTCTTTCCATTCGTCCTAAATGGGTAGAAAAGCCTTTAGGCGGTTTGGATCGCATGTATCGTGTGCATAAATGGGCTGGCATTATTGCTCTGGGGTTTGCTATTGCGCATTGGTTCACGAAAGAAATCATTGGCGATATTTTAAAATCCACCATAGGTAAAGCAGGCAAGGTTCCTAAGGATGACTTTACCGAATTTTTTGAAATGCTTCGTCATGTTGCCAAAGACGTTGGCGAGTGGGCATTTTATGTGTTTATCGCCATGGTGGTTTTGGCTTTGTGGAAGCGTTTTCCTTATCGCCCGTGGCAGTTACTTCATAAAGCCATGCCTGTGATTTATATCGCCTTGGTGTTTCACGGTGTATTTTTTGTGCCGCTTTATCTTTGGGTTCAGCCGCTGGGTTGGTTTTTAGCGATAGTGATGAGCGTTGGCTTGTATGCAAGCGTGATTGCGCTGCTTGGTCGCATTGGCATGAGTAACCGAAACTTTGGCCGTATTCTCGAAGTGCAAACACCCAGCCTTGCCGTGGTTAGTTTGAAGCTGGCTTTAGAACAGCCTTGGCATCATCGTTCTGGACAATTTGCTTTTTTGCGTTTTTCAGAGCGCGAAGGTGCGCATCCATTTACGATTGCCAGTGCCGAAAATGACGATAATACGCTTGATTTTCATATTAAAGCTTTAGGCGATTTTACGCAGGGATTGGCCAGTAAAATTCAGCAAGGCCAGCGGGTCGAAGTCGAAGGGCCTTATGGTCAGTTCCAATTAAATCTCGCGAAAAAAAATAAAAAGCAAGTTTGGATTGCAGGTGGAATAGGGCTGACGCCTTTTCTGGCGTGGCTGGAGTCTATGCAGAAGGATGTAAATAATAACCTTGAGGCGGATCTGCATTATTGTACCCAAGACAGTGTCAATGATCCTTTTGTCATAAAACTGCGCAATCTTTGTGAGGTTGTGCCGAATGTTAAATTACACATATATGGCAGCAAGCAAGGGCAGAAATTAACAGCAGAGCAGCTTGGTATTGAGTCTGCTAAAGATGCAGAGATTTGGTTTTGTGGCCCTGTGGGGCTGGCGGATAAATTGCGAAAAGAATTGACTGAAACAGGAAAGTCGGTGTCATTTCATCAAGAATTATTTGAAATGAGATAAATTATTGTTAGCCATTTTTTTTTGGGGGTTAGGGTCAGATGAACCGAAGATGAATGCCAGGTTCAGCTTTGGTTCAGTTTGGTTTTGTTAATCTGACATAAATACCAAAACACTCATGGAGAACCAAGATGCAAACCCCCAAGCTATTTAATAACACTCTTGCCGTTTTAATTCTTTTTGCTGCTTTACCTGTTTCACATGCAGGTCCTCAGGATTTATTGGCGGAATACCAGCAAGCCTCTGCGCAAAAGCTTTCTATAGAAAGAGGCAAGTATTTGCACACGCAAAACTTTGCACAGGGTAAAGCCGACACTCCTGCATGCACGAGCTGTCATGGGAAAAGCCCGCTTGATTCAGGCAAGACATTAACAGGCAAACGGATTGAGCCCATGGCGGTGTCTGTTAGCCCAAATCGCTATCAGGATCGCGCTAAAGTTGAAAAATGGTTTAAACGTAATTGTACCGAAGTGTTAGGACGCGAATGCACCGCTCAGGAAAAAGGCGATTGGTTAAGCTACATGCTGTCACTGTGAGGTGGATTATGAACATTCCTAAAATCAATTTAATTTATATTTTTGGTTCTGTCATTGCCGCTTCGGCGCTGCTCTATTCAAAGGCGCAGGCTGACGGTCATTATTTTCCTCCTATTAAAGACCCTGTGGTGCTGGAGGAATGTGGCAGCTGTCATTTGGCTTTTCCTGCGGCGCTGCTTCCTGCGCGCTCATGGGACAGAATGATGAATGAGCTTGATAACCATTTTGGTGATGATGCCAGTTTAACGCCTGAATTGAACCAGCATGTGCGTCAGTATTTAATGCAAAATGCCGCAGAAAGTAACAGGCGTGGCACAAAATGGATTCGTGATTTAGCGGATAATGCCAGCCCTCAGCGTATTACGGAATTACCAAAATGGAAAAGAGAACACCGTAAAGTAAAGGATTGGGAATGGCAGCAAGCGGATGTTAAAACCAAATCAAACTGCGCGGCCTGTCATGATGATGCTGAGCGAGGTTACTTTGATGACTAGCTTCGGCTAGTTATTTAAACTCTCGTCCCTCACCTTTTTCTTCGTGCGTGATGCCATCGCGAATATGGTAAATGCGCTTAAAGGTGGGGATGATTTTTTCATCGTGTGTTACCACAATCACGGCGGTCTGATAACGCTGTGCCATATCATTCAAAATCCGAATTACCGCCAGTGCTCGTTCAGAATCCAGAGGTGCAGTGGGTTCGTCGGCCAGAATAACGGGTGGGCGATTAACCAAGCCGCGCGCAATGGCTACGCGCTGTTGTTCGCCGCCTGAGAGTTGGCTGGGCATTGCTTGCGCGCGGTGCTGAACATCCAGCGCGGTTAATAATTCCAATGCACGCTCACGCGCTTCTTCGTTTGGCACGCCTGCGAGCATGGGCAGCAAAGCGACGTTGTCGATCACATTTAAAAAAGGAATAAGGTAGGGCGCTTGAAAGACGAAGCCAATGTTGTCGCGGCGCAGTGCGCGTAAATCTTTTATTTTCCAGTCGCCATCGAAAATAACTTTATCGCCCAGTTGCATTCGCCCTTGGGTGGGAGTGATTACCGCGCCTAAGCATTTCAGCAAGGTGCTTTTCCCTGAGCCTGAAGGCCCAATCAAGCCAACCACTTCGCCAGGCTGTACGCGCATATTGACGTTTTTTAATGCCAGTACGGCGGTATCGCCTTCGCCGTATTGTTTGCTTAAATTTTCGATCAAAATACCTTGGTTCATGGCATTATCCTATGGCTTCTGCGGGGTCGATTTTTAAGGCAATACGAATCGCCACAAGACTTGCCAGTACGCAAATTATTTGCACTGCTAAAAAGCCCAAAATGGCATCCACAGGAAGCATCAAAACGTATTTTGGAAATAAAGGTGCGGCAAAGGTGGCGGTAATTTTGCCGACGACAAAACCTAAAACACCCAGCAGTAGGGCTTGCTGCAAAATCATATTGGCAATGGTGATGTTTTTTGTGCCGATTAATTTTAATACGGCAATTTCTCGAATTTTATCCATGGTCAGGCTGTAAATAATAAAGGCCACGATGGCGGCGCTGACCACGGCCAAAATCACCAAAAACATGCCGATTTGTTTGGCGGAAGTGGCAATTAATTTGCCGATCAGAATTTGTTCCATTTGCGCTTTGGTGTACACGGTCAGGTGTTTCCATTGACGAATGGGGGCGGCGACTTCTTCGGGGTCGGCAAAGGGAGCAATGCGCACCAGCACCGCATTGACCTGAGTGTTGGTGGTTTGCGCGGCAAGGGTGGCTTCCAGTAGCCCTGGGACGTTGGCGCGATTAAAAGCGGGGTTGGCCTCGGTGCGCCGTCTTTGCATCAGAATGGCTTCGTTGTCTTTTAAAAATTGCACTTCTTGCGCGTCTTTCAGTGGAATAAAGAGCATGGGGTCGCCGCTGGAGGACACCATGCGTTTGGTCAGCCCCACGATGCGATAGTGGTTGCGGCGAATTTGTACTTCTTCGCCCAATTTAAACCCTGTGGCGATATCGGCCACGGCTTCGTAATGACTGCGAGTGATGTGTCGTCCTGCAATCAATTCGCGTGGCCAGCCCGTGGTGGTGGATGCGCCACTTTGAATGCCAACCAGCATGACGCGCACTTCTTTATCTTGCTGTGCAGGTTTGACCTGCATGGTGAGGTAGGTGATGTTGGCGGTGTCGCTGACATTGGGCATGGTACGAATAAAGCGCCAAATATCATCAGGGATGCTAGAGGCTTCGGCGTAGGGGCCGAGCGTGCCTTTTTGTACCACCCACAGATCCGCGCCGCTGCCATTGAGTAGGGCTTTGCCGTCATCAACCATGCCGCGATAGACGCCTGCCATGATGAGGGTGACGCCAATCAATAAGCCCAGCCCCATGCCTGTGAAAACGAATTTTCCCCAAGCATGCAAAATGTCACGCCCCGCCAGACTGATCATAATAAGCCTGCCTGCACCTTAACGCGGCTGCGCTCGCTCAGAGGTTTTTCGCTGTAAAGCACGACTTGATCGCCTGCTTTAAGCCCTGACAGCACCTGTATTTGCCCATCCAAATCATGGCGGCCAAGGGTGACAGGCACAAATTGCAATTCGTTGTTGCTAAGCCGCCACACCCCAGTTTGATTTTGATGGCGCACAAGGGCGGCATTGCTCAGGCTTAGGGTTGAGGGGAGGGCAGGAAGAGTAACGGTGATTTCGGCCAATTCGCCTAAGGGCGGTAGTGGAGTAGGGACAGAGTCCAATACGACCTTTGCCAGCATTTCTTCGGTAACGACATCGGCGACAGGCTCAACACGCAGCACCTTGGCGGGCAGCATTTGGCCACGACGAGAGCGCAGCTGCACTTGGGCGGGCAAGCCAGCTTGCAGCCCTTCGGCGCTGATTTGGTCAAAGCGGGTGTCGATCCAGAGGCTATCGGGGTTGATCAGTTCGATAACCGCTTGCCCCGCTACCACCGTTGTCCCTGCATCGGCTTGTCTGGCAATCACCAAGCCATCCACAGGGGCAAGCAATTCCAGATTGGTGCGCTGTGCGCGCACGGCTTTGTATTCGGCTTCAATGCGGGCGCGTTCTTGTTGGGCGGCTTTTAGGGCGGAGTTGGCCAGTTCCAGCTCTTGCTGCTTGGTGGCGACGGCTTCTTCGCTTACGGCCTTAGAGGGCAGCAGCTGCACATAGCGTTGTGCTTGGGTTTGGGCGTATTCCTGCTTGGCTTGCGCCTGTTCGACGTTGGCGTTGGCACTGGCAATGGCGGCTTGCTGCGCTTGTAAGCGCTCATCCAAATCAACAGGGTCCATTTCCCCTAAAACTTGCCCTGCTTTTACCTTGTCGCCGACATTCACCTCAACGCGCTTTAAACGCCCCGCAAAGGTTGGGCCGATTTTATGGGTGTAGCGCGCTTGGATGCTGCCTATGCCAAAGAGCGCAGGGCTGATGCTGCGCTCGCTGACTTGCGTGAGCGTGACTTTGACAGGAGCGATGGGGCCTGCGCTTTGTACCGTGTAAATAAACAGCAGAGCGATGGGCACTAAAGCGGCGATGAGCCAGAGGGTGCGGCGCTGTAGCTTAGGCATGGTTGTCTCCTATCAGACCTTGACGGTAAATACGCCAAACGGCTTGAGCGTTTTGCGTGATGAGTTGGGGGTTGTTGGCCAGCAAGGACTGCATGACCAAGCCTTGGATGCTGCCAATAAAAAGCACAGCCGCCGCCTGAGTATCGAGCTTAGGGGAAAGCTCGCCGCAGGCCATGCCTTGGCTAAACCAGCGTTGCAGGCGTTCGCGGTATTGATGGATAAGCATTTGCACCATGCGTTTGGGCAGGGTGTCGCCCGCCCGTTGCAGCTCGCCAAAGAGCAGGCGTGGCACGCCAGGGTGTTTTGTTACGAAGTCGATATGCGCCATAAAAGCGGCTTCCAGCATGCTAAGCGGCGAGGCGTTGTCTTGGGCGGCCTTGTCGATGCGCGCCAAGATGCGCTCGGCTACCCAGCTCATCACGGCTTCTAAGATGGCGTCTTTGCTTGGGAAGTGGCGAAACAGCGCGCCCTGAGTGACGCCCATGCGCTCGGCAATGGCCGTGGTGGAAATTTCGCTGGGGTTTTGCTCGCTGGCCAGTTCGATAACGGTTTGCACAGTCAGGCTGCGTCTTTCGTCGGCTTTGAGCGTTTTGTTTGCTTCGCTCATCTTGAGTTTTCTCAAAAAGATAGTAAGTT
>JBDKHD010000055.1:0-19514 GCA_039797885.1 Pseudomonadota bacterium | reverse complement strand
GGCCGACCAAGCCTTGCTGGCTCTGGCGCAAAAGCTCAAATTGACCGAAGCAGGAAAACCACTTATTCCCGCCGCCAGCAGCATGAGAATTGGCAACAACAGCTGCTTACGCGCCAACCTCGAAACGGGCGAAATCAAAGCGCACGGCAGCGGTGAATGCACCAATGCCGCGCAAGAAACTTGGCTAGTCGATGGTTTGAATCGCATCCACAATGGCGCAGATTTAAGCCGCTGCATCACTAGCACCAGCCCGATCCGCTTGGCCACATGCAGCCTTAATGCCGTCGATCAGGTGTGGGATTTCAGTGCCTTACCTGCTATCAAAAAATCAGGCAGCAATCAGTGTATGGATATGGAAGGCGGCCTGCTCAATGCCACTGGCAACAAAAATATCATTTTGTATAGCTGCGGTGGTGGAGCCAATCAGAAATGGAGCAAGGTGACAGCTGCAACCAGTAACGCTCTGCTGCCGTTGTTGCACGCTCAGAACTTGCCTATTGCTCAGCGCCTAAGCGTGACCAAGTAAAAAAGAGGCCTGCTCATTTGCTGATGACGCAGGCTATCTTTCGTCACACAATTCACAGACACGCCGTAAACCCATCCATGGGGGCTCGGCGATGGCCATCCAGGCCATCGACGGTCTGCTCATTGTGTAACGAAACGCTGCGTCACTGCATTTTCACCAAGGGAAATACCAAAGTGCAGGCTATCGGCAAGAGAACAGGCGCACCGTGCGCCTGTTTTTTATTGGGCATCCAGCAACACCAAGGCCGCAGAAAGGCGTTTTTGCTCGGTATCGGAAAAGGCTTTAGCGCGATAGCTTTGCAGTTTTTGCTCGCGTTCGCTGGCGCTTAGGCTTTTGAGGGCGGGGGAGTTTTCATAGCTCTGATACTGGCGTAAGCGCTCACGCCAAGCGTTTTGTTCTTGATCCAAATGAGCCAAGCGCTCTGCGGCGGCTTCGCCGTATTTTTGCACGCGCCAAGCCTGAACTTCGGCAGCACTGGCGTTGTTTTTACGCAGTTCTTCTTCGCTTTTGGCCAGGTTTAATAAAGTGCGGGATTCCTCACGCATCTGAATAATGGGTTCGGGTAAGGTGCTTTCCAAAGCGTCCAATTCCGCTTGCGACGCGCCCTCTTTGCGCAGCTTTTGCGCCGCTATAGTGTAAAGATCGATGTCTTCATCACCCGTAAAAAAGGCGGCGACAACCTGCGGATCTAACCACTGGCGGCGTAAACGCTGCTGCCACAAGACTCGGGCTTCGACGTCACTTAGGTTCGCCCCGACCACGCTTTTGGCTTCTTTGGCATCGTAATGCGCCAAGGCATCGAGATAGCCCAGATAGGCATCCAACAGGCTCAAGGCCTCTTGCTGCGCAGGCTCGGGCAGCTTTCGCATTTGCTCCTGCATATAGGCTTTGATTTGCGCAATGCTCAGCTCACCTACGGCACTTAGGTGAAAATCGATCCAGTGTTTCAGCGCCATATCGACCACCTAATGGCCGCGATGATCGCTTAGGAGTGCGCCATCCACTTGCGCACCGCGAAAGGTTTTAAGCTCGGCCAGCGCCGCTTTCGCGGACTCTGGCACAGAGGTAAAAGGCTGGGCAGTGCTTGCTACGGCGCTGGGTTTGTCTGCCAACACACGAACCTCGGGGTTGGAGTAAAACCCCAGTGCCACTCCTGCGCCAACGACTAAGGTCAGCACCAAGCCCTGCCACAGCGTCATCTTACAAACCTGCCTGTTTCAGACGGTTAGCGTGGGTGCGGAACACTTCCAGGGGGTCAGTATCGAGCAAGGAGTGCATACCAAAGGTTTGGTTCACTTCATCCAAGTGGTTCATGTAGAAGTCGTCACGAATCACCATGCCCAAGTGCGAGGCGCAAGAGCCGACTAAGCCGTCATTACGCTCGCCTTTGGGGAAGAACAAGGACGCACCCACGGTGATGGCCTCCAGAGGGTCCACACCGGTGGTGGTGGGTTGCTCGCCAGACCAAGAATAATAATGAATGCCATTGACCACATAAGCACCTTCACCGCAGGCGGTGGTGGGAATACCAGCAGGATGCTGTGCGTTGAAGCGTTCGGCTTCGGCAAAGGTCATCGAACCCATAGAGGCCATGATGTCTTGGTCGTATTTGGAGTTGGAAAAGAAAGCAATGGCGTTGGCCAAAGCGTTACCCAGGTTTTCTACAAGCCATGAAAACTCGGTGGAGCCGTCTGTCCATTTTTTCAGCGTATCGGCAACCGGCGTGCCTTTGTTCACACCCGCAATGGTTGTAACGGAGGCCACCAGCTCAGGGCGTACTGAGGCCACATAGCGCGTGGTCGGGCCGCCATGGCTGTGGCCAATCAGGTTCACTTTTTGCGCACCGGTAATGGCCAGTACTCGTTGGATTTCGGCAATCAGCTGTTCTCCGCGCACTTCAGGGGTGTTGCTGTTGGCCACTTGCGTGATGTAGACCTTAGCGCCGTCTTTTTGCAGGGTTTCTGGCACTTTGTACCAATAATCGACGCCCAGCAATTTATCAAAGCCGTACAGGCCGTGTGCCAAGACGATAGGATATTTGGTTTGGGTGTAACCCGTTTCTGGAGCCTTGGACATCGCCTGTACGGGTGCGCAAAAGAGAGCGCCTGTTAAGGCCAAAGCGGTGAGAGTGGTGCGAATCATGGTTCGAGCTCCTTGTTGTTATTATGTGCCTTAGGGCACTTTTGGAAGGTAGCGGAACAATGCGGGAACGCTGCTTTTTCAGTTAGGACTATTTAGGTCAAAAGCCCCCTTTCCGAATTGGCACTCATACTTTGGCATCTTATGCACCAGCTTTCGGTACGATGGTACAACAATATTTGGCCTGAGTATTTTCAGTATTTTCTCCCAAATCATGGCCTAGACTGAGGCTTTTGGCTAAAATTGCGCCTTCTTAGGAGGCTCCATGCCCAAAGCTGTTAAGACATCTCTGCCCACCTTCAATCTACGCCTAGGCTTGCCGCTGTTTTTTGGCCTTTTGGGCGTGCTTATTTTTTTGGTTTTACTGTTTTTTGAACAAAGAAATTACCGCGCCAACATCGAGCTCTTCACCACTGAAACCGTCGATTATGAATTTGCTTGGGCTAAACGTCTGATCGAGGGCGCACGCGCACAGGGAGAGTCGGAGTTTTCCCTCAAGCTGATTGCCGAATCGGAGCTCAATAGCGGTATCAACCTGGTATTACTGCTCGACTCGCAAAGCCGTATTCTTGGTAGCAGCTCGGCCAAAGCTTCAGAGCAGCTTCCCGCTTTTCTTAATGCCGTAGCACAAAGCAAAACCGAAAAAAACCGAGTCAAGCTCATCCAAGACAATCAGGTCACCGCTATTGCGCCTATTACGCTTGGGCCTAAACGCACTCAGGGGACTTTTATTGTTCAGTACAGCCTCAACAGCATCAAAGAGCAGGCTTGGCAGCACCTCAAGCAGCAGGTTTTGATCTTTGCGATCTTGATGACGTTATGCGGCTTGCTGCTTGTGGCCTTATCGCGCCTTTATATTTTTCGCCCCGTACATGCCCTGCTTAACAGCATGCGCGCCATTGCCCGGGGGGATTTCACCCCTAAAACTCAGCTTTCAGGCAACAGCGAATTCACCACTTTAGAAAAAGTCATGCAAGATATGGCCGCGACGCTCAATCGCAATATGCAAGCCTTGGCCGACAGCGAAGCGCGCTTTCGCCACCTTTCCGAGGTGACTTTTGAGGCGGTGTTCTTGCACGAAGACGGCATCATAGTGGACGCCAACAGCGCCACCGAAAAACTGGTTGGCGTGCCCATCAACGAGCTAATTGGCCGCAATATTTTTGAATTTTTAACGCCAGACAGCCGCCCCATGGTGCAGCTGCGCGCCGATCAAGGCCAAGAATACAGCTTGCAAATTACCTTGCAGGACGCCAAAGGCACGCCCATTCCTTGTGAAATCAACGTCTGCCAGCGCAGCTATCAGGGCAAAAGTCAGCGTATTGTCGCCGTGCGCGACCTCCGCCAAGACCTCGCCGCGCAAGCTGAAATTCAGCGTTTGGCGTTCTCCGACCCCTTAACAGGCCTGCCCAACCGCCACTTTTTGCTTGAACGCCTGACTCAAGAATTGCGTTTGCAGCAAAAAGAAATTCGCCGCGCGGCCTTGATTACTTTCAACATCGACGGTTTTGCCGCCATCAACGACTCGTTGGGCATGAGCGCAGGCGATGCCGTACTGCGCGCACTGGCACAGCGTTTGGGCGAAAACCTCGAACAGGCCGATACCCTCGCCCGTGTCGAGGCCGACACCTTTGCTGTGCTCTTGGTCAATCTGCAAGGTGATTTGGCGAAGGCCTCGCTGCAAGCTTCGTCTGAAGTCGAAGCCCTTTTGAATGTCATCAGCCAGCCGCTAGAAAGCAACGAGCAAAGCCTGCACCTCAGCGCGGGCGCGGGCATCGTGATGATTCCCAACGACAGCCAAGAGCCGCAAGAACTGCTGCGCGAAGCCGAAACCGCCATGCACCTTGCCAAAGAGCAAGGGCAAAACCAGCTGCGCTTCTTTGCCCACAGCCTGCAAGAAGCCGCCAACTACCGTTTGATGCTGCGTAACGATTTAAAACAAGCGCTGATCGCAGGCAATCAGCTGGTGCTGCATTACCAGCCGCAAATGGACGCCAACGAACGCCTGCTGGGCCTTGAAGCGCTAGTACGCTGGAATCACCCCACGCGCGGCCTGATTTCGCCCGCCGATTTTATTCCCGAAGCCGAAGCCAGTGGCTTGATTATTCCGCTGGGGCAATGGGTGCTCGAAGAAGCCAGCGCCTGTTTGAAACGCCTGCACCATACCGCATGGGGCAAAAACATCAGCATGGCCATCAACGTCAGCCCCAAGCAGTTTAAAGAAGCCAGTTTTGTTATGGCGGTGGAAGCGCAGCTGGCGCAGCTGGGAGCGGCGGCGTCTTTGCTGGAAATCGAGCTGACGGAATCGGTGGTGGCCGACAACCTGCCCGCTACCCTCGAAAAAATGGAGCAGCTGGGCAAGCACGGTATTCGCTTTGCGCTGGATGACTTTGGCACGGGCTATTCGAGCTTGTCGTACTTGAAACACCTGCCCATCCACACCCTCAAAATCGACCGCTCTTTTGTGCTCGATATCGACGCGGGCGAATACAGCGCGCACGGCAAACGCCCTGCGGTATTGATCGAAGCCATCGTGAGCATGTCGCATCAGCTGGGCTTAAGCGTCTTGGCCGAAGGTGTGGAAACCCCCGCGCAAGTGGCTTGGCTTACCCGCAGCGGCTGCGACGAGTTCCAAGGCTATTTCTTTAGCCGCCCTCTTACCGAGGAGCAGCTCTGGCAGAAATTCGCCACCCCCAATACTTAGGGCGCGAAAGCTAAACAGGGTTGTCCTTGTCGATAAAATCCACTTGCAAAGCAAAACGCTGCGCCAAGTATTCGCCTAGGGCTTTGACGCCATAGCGCTCGGTGGCGTGATGCCCTGCACTGAAAAAATGCACGCCCGTCTCTCTGGCGAGGTGCACACTGGGCTCGTTAATTTCTCCTGTAATAAAGGCATCCACACCCAAATCCACCGCACGCTGCAAATAGCTTTGCGCGGCGCCCGTACACCAAGCCAGCGTTTTTATGCGCGCCTGTGGGCTGCCAATATGCAGCGCCTTGCGGCCTAGCTTTTCACTGAGCAACTGCTGCACTTGCGCCGCGCTAAGCGCCTGCGGCAAACGCCCAATTAAACCGGGCGCAGCGGCACTGCTGGCATCCAAAGCCCCTGTAATCTCCACACCCAGCACCTTGGCCAGCTGCACGTTATTGCCGTACAGGGCGTGATTATCCAGCGGCAAGTGATAGGCGATTAAATTGATATCATGCGTAAGCAAGGTTTTTAAACGGCGCTGCTTGATGCCGATAATGCGCTCGTCTTCGCCCTTCCAAAAATAACCGTGATGCACCAGTACCGTATCTGCCCCGCGCGCCACGGCTTCATCGAGCAAGGCTTGGCTGGCAGTGACGCCCGTAATAAT
This sequence comes from Pseudomonadota bacterium, assembly GCA_039797885.1. Taxonomy (GTDB): domain Bacteria; phylum Pseudomonadota; class Gammaproteobacteria; order Pseudomonadales; family Oceanobacteraceae; genus Venatoribacter. The sequence continues at coordinate 13,490 of JBDKHD010000055.1, read as the reverse complement.
GTGGGAAATCGTTTCTTGCCCCGCCACTTGCAAACCATTGGGGCAATAGTCTTTGTAGCTGGCGCTTTGCAGTAATTCATCTAAATGAGCCAACAGCGCTTGACGCGTAATCATGGGAAATCCTCTTAGGCAGAACCTACGCATCTGTTACAATGCGCGCAATTTTTGGCAGTGTATGGCCTTTAGAGAGTCTTCACAAATGCGTGTTTTTTCAACCTTTTTGCATCATTTTCTTATTCCTGCCTTGGTCGGCTGCTCGGTGGCTTTGGCGGTTTTGTTTTACGCCCCCGAACTGAAAAACCTATCCTCGCCGTGGACCACTACAGAACCCGCAGGAAAAGCCAAATTACGAGAGCCAAAACTCGTTGATGTACAGGATGAGGCCACGCCCAAACCCGAGCCTGAAAAAGCGCCACTTAGCTACGCCGATGCCGTGGATATTGCCACGCCTACGGTCGTGAACATTTACACGCGCACTTTGGTAAAACGCCAGCTGCACCCCATTTTTGACGACCCCTTATTTCAGCGCTTTTTTCGCATTCAGCCCGAACCCACCGAGCGCATTCAATCCAGCCTAGGCTCAGGCGTAATCATGCGCGCCGACGGCTATGTGATTACCAATAACCATGTCATTACCGGGGCAGACGAAATTGTGGTGGCGCTGCGCGATGGACGCGATGCCAATGCCTTGGTTGTTGGCGCAGACCCTGAAGCCGATCTGGCTGTGCTTAAAATCGAGCTAAAAGATTTACCCGTCATCACGCTGTCACAGAAAAAGCCGCGTGTTGGTGATGTGGTGCTGGCCATTGGCAACCCCTTTGGCGTTGGCCAAACCGTCACCATGGGCATAGTTTCCGCTACAGGACGCAACCATTTGGGGCTGTCTACCTACGAAAACTACATTCAAACCGACGCCGCCATTAACCCCGGCAACTCAGGCGGCGCATTGGTAAACACCCTAGGCGAGCTGGTTGGGCTTAATACTGCCATTTTCTCTAAATCGGGTGGCAATCAAGGCATCGGCTTTGCCATTCCCGCAAGCTTTGCCGAACGCACCGTCGAAGACATCATTGCCCACGGCAGCCCTGTACGCGGCTGGCTGGGAGTGGAAGTGCAAGAAGCCTCGCCAGCACTCTTGGAGGCTTTGCAGCTGCCCAAAGAACTCAGCGGGCTGATCGTCACAGGCATTTATCCACAAGGCCCCGCCGACAAAGCGGGCTTAAGCGTGGGCGATATCATCGTCAAAATTGACAGCAACGACACCACCGATGCCCACGAAACCATGAACCTCATCGCCACCGCGCGCCCAGGTGACATGCTTGCCATCGAGTTTTTGCACGCAGGCAAGCGCATCAGCACCCAAGCACAAACGGGTGAGCGCAAATCACAGGCAAAAAATTAGCGCAATTTAACCTGTTAGCCCCAAGGGGCTTGCGGGTATAAAGCCCTACCTGTTAAAACCCATTCTCATAACAATAATTAGGTTTCTTATGAAAAAATCCCTCTATCTTGTGTTGCCGCTGCTGGCGGCTTTGCTCTTTGGCATGTACCAAGGCGCTTACCTGCAAGTTGGCCAATGGCTGTATAAAAATGCCATGCACATGGAAGCCAATCTGTACGGCTTCAACACAGGCCGCGCCGATATCGGCGATATGCAGCTGGCCTATTACTTCCACGCCAACCCAGGTAAACCCACACTGGTGATGCTACACGGCTACAGCGCCGACAAAGACGTCTGGCTGCGCTTTGCCCGCCACTTTACCAGCCAGTATCAAGTGCTGATTCCCGATCTAGCTGGCCACGGCGACAGTCCGTTTGACCCCAGTTGGAATTACGGCATGCCCGCACAAGCTCTGCGCCTAAATGCCCTGCTGGAAAAATTAAAAATTGAAAAAGCGCATTTAATCGGCAATTCCATGGGCGGCTTTTTAGCTGCCACTTACGCCATTAAATACCCTGAGCACACCGCCTCTATTGTGCTTGTCGATGCCGCAGGCGTGAGCTCACCGACACCCAGCGACCTCTATAAAATGCTGGAAAAAGGCCGCAACCCATTCCTTGTGCATAACCGCAAAGAGTTTGACGAATTTTTTGCCATGACCATGCACCAGCCGCCCTTTATGCCAGGCGCAATTCAAGCCGCTGTCGCCCATAAATACCAAGAACGCCGCGCGGAATTAGAGAAAATATTTAACGACTTTTCGCAAAGCGATTACGTCGAAAATGACCTCAATAAAATCCAAGTACCCGCCATGATTTGGTGGGGCGATCACGACCGCCTGCTGGATGTCAGCGCTGTACCGCTATGGCTTGCAGGCATACCACAAGCCAAGGCTTATATTTTTAAAGACATTGGACACATGCCGATGATGGAAGCCCCCAACAAAGCCGCCAAGGTTTACCAAGCGTTTTTAAGCGGGCTAAATTAAGCAACGCACTTTAATTATCTGCACATAAAAAGGGCGATATATCTCGCCCTTTTTTTACATACTCACATTTGTCCTCGCTCAATAATAAAATTACTTTCTTTTTTATTGGTGTCGTAACGCAAATTCAAGCCATCCAATTTAACGGAATCATTCATACGCGTACGCTGCCAATGAAATCCAATACAGCAATACCCTATGAAGCTTAGCGTTATTCCTAGCGCAAACGAGTGCTATAGTGGTTTTCCATTCCTCGTTATCAAGGAGCGCACCATGACTCATTTTCGTATTGAAAAAGACAGCATGGGGGAGTTGGAAGTCCCTGCTCAAGCTTTATACGGTGCGCAAACCCAGCGTGCTATTAATAATTTTCCCATCAGCCACCAGTCTTTGCCTAGGCCTTTTATTGAGGCTTTGTTGCACGCAAAAATTGCAGCGGCGCTAGCCAATAAAGAATTAAACGAGCTCGATGGCGAGATTGCCGATGTCATAGTGCAAGCAGGCCATGCGCTACTGAGCCAAGATTTTATGCCGCATTTTCCTATTGATGTTTTTCAAACAGGCTCGGGCACCAGCACCAATATGAATGCCAACGAAGTGCTGGCGCATTTGGCCAGTCAACAGCTGGGCAAGGCGGTGAGCGCCAACGACCATGTGAATTGTGGGCAAAGCAGCAACGATACGATTCCGTCTGGTATTCATATCAGCGCGGCTTTGCTGCTGCATCGTGCGCTCTTGCCTGCGCTGGAGCATTTAGAGGCCAGCTTGCGCCGCAAAGCGCAAAGCCTGCACGACAAAATCAAGACAGGGCGCACGCATTTAATGGATGCCATGCCAGTGCGCATGGAACAAAGTGTGAACGCTTGGGCGGAACAGATTGCGCAAAACATCCGGATTTTACACAGCTTGCAGCCCAGTATGCAGGCGCTCGCCCAAGGTGGTACTGCGGTGGGTACGGGCGTCAATGCTCACCCCGATTTTGCCCAGCATTTTTGTGCGCATTTAAGCGCGCAAACGGGCTTGGCTTTTACTCCTGCGCGCAATCTATTTACGGCTTTATCCTGCCAAGACAGCGCCGTGGCTTTGTCTGGGCAGCTTAAAACGCTGGCGGTGTCTTTGCTGAAAGTTGCCAACGATTTGCGCTGGATGAACTCTGGCCCTTTGGCGGGTTTGGCGGAAATCGAGCTGCCCGCTTTGCAGCCTGGCTCCTCCATTATGCCTGGCAAGGTCAACCCAGTAATTCCTGAAGCGGTGGCGATGGTGTGCGCACAGGTGATTGGCAACGATGCGGCCATTAGCCTTGGTGGTTTGTCGGGCAATTTTGAGCTGAATGTCATGCTGCCCTTAATCGCGCGCAACCTGTGCGAAAGTCTGAGCCTTTTGGCCAATGTTTCGCGCCTGCTGGCAGACAAAGCCATTACTGATTTTAAAGTGAATGATGCCAAAATTCGCGCCGATCTCGCGCGCAATCCTATTTTAGTGACGGCGCTGAACCCCGTTATTGGCTATCTCAAGGCGGCGGATATTGCCAAACAGGCTTATAAAGAAGGCCGCGCTATTTTAGATGTGGCGGCCGAGCAAACCGACATCCCCAAAGCCGAGCTTGAGCGGTTGCTCGACCCTAAACGACTCACAGGGCCATAAAGCCTTAGCGCAGGGCTAGGCGCGCCTGCACTTGCGCCAAAATTCCTTGCTCATCCAAACCACACCAGGCGTACTGCTCGGCGGGCAGGGCGTGTTCGATGTAAGAGTCAGGAATGCCTAAATTTAACACAGGCACAGCAACCTGAGCCTGTGCCAACACTTCCAGCACCGCACTGCCCGCTCCGCCTTGTACGGCGTTATCTTCAAGCGTCACCAGCAGCTCATGCTCTTTGGCTAGGCGCAAAATCAGGTCTTTATCAATGGGCTTCACAAAACGCATATCGGCCACGCTGGCATCGAGCTGTGCCGCCACGTGCAGCGCTTGGGTGAGCACTGTACCAAAAGCCAAAAATGCGACTTTTTTACCGCTGCAACGCAGTATGCCCTTGCCCAAAGGCAGAGCTTGCAACTCTTGCTCTACTTCCGCACCAGGGCCTTTGCCACGCGGATAGCGCACCGCCGCAGGGCCTTCATAGAGATAACCTGTGTGCAACAGCTGGCGACATTCGTTTTCATCCGAAGGCGTCATCACCACCATATTGGGGATGGCGCGCAGGTAGCTTAGGTCGTAAGCGCCATGGTGTGTGGGGCCGTCCTCGCCCACCAGCCCTGCGCGGTCAACCGCAAAGAGCACGTCGAGGTTTTGCAAGGCGACATCGTGAATCAGCTGATCGTAAGCGCGCTGCAAGAAGGTGGAGTAAATCGCCACCACGGGTTTGGCTCCTTCGCAGGCCATACCCGCCGCCAAGGTCACAGCGTGCTGTTCGGCAATGGCGACATCGAAATAGCGGCGCGGAAACTCTTTGGCAAAGCGGATAAGGTCTGAGCCTTCTTTCATGGCAGGCGTAATGCCCATTAAACGCTCATCTTGCGCCGCGACATCACAAAGCCAATCGCCAAAAATGTTGGAAAAGGTGGGGCCAGGTGTGGCTTTTTCGCCATGCACGCTTTTTAAGGCGTGGTACTTGATGGGGTCGGCTTCGGCGGGGGCAAAGCCTTTGCCTTTTTGCGTGACCACATGCAGCAAGCGCGGGCCTGTCAGCTGCTTAAGGTTATTGAGTGTGAGCACCAGCTCATCGAGGTCATGGCCGTCTATGGGGCCGTAGTAGTTAAAGCCCAGCTCCTCAAACAAAGTGCCAGGGGCAACCATGCCTTTCATGTGTTCTTCGGTGCGCTTGGCAAACTCCCAAGCCGCTGGAATGTTTTCCAGCACGCGTTTGCTGCCTGTGCGCAAGGTGGCGTAGGTGGGGCTAGACCAAATGCGAGTGAAGTATTTGTTGAGCGCGCTAACGCTTTGGGAAATCGACATATCGTTGTCGTTTAGGATGACCAGCACATTGGCCTTTTCACGCCCTGCGTGGTTGAGCGCCTCAAAAGCCATGCCTGCGGTCATCGCGCCATCGCCAATAATCGCGACCACTTGGTGCGGGTCTTTTTGAGCTTGCAGCGCCAACGCCATGCCCAAGGCGGCGCTGATGGAGGTGCTGGAGTGGCCCACGCCAAAGGTGTCAAATTCGCTTTCGCTGCGCAGATTAAAAGCAGCGGGGCCTTCTTTACTACGAATCTTGGGCAGGGCTTCGCGCCGCCCTGTAAGGATTTTATGCGGATAGGCTTGATGGCCCACATCCCAAACTAGGCGGTCGTTGGGGGTATCAAAAACGTAATGCAAAGCAGCGGTCAGCTCGACCACACCCAAGCCTGCGGCAAAATGCCCACCCGACTGTGACACGCTGTACAGCAAAAACTCGCGCAGCTCTTGGCAAAGTTTGGGCAAAACGCTGGCGTCGAGCACGCGCAAATCGGCAGGCCAATCGATGCTATCGAGCAAAGGGGTTTGAGGGCGCGTGGCGGGGATTTCGGTAAAAGTCATTAGCCTATATCAACACAGCAATGCAAAGGCGCGCATTCTAGCATTGAGCACGCTTTGCGTCATGATGATTAGCTCAGCCTGCGTGGGTAGCAGGCTAAGCATTTGCCCAGAGAAAAAATTGCAACCTTGGGCTTGTGGGGCGCTTTTGGGGCGTGCGGGCGTTAGCTTACATCCTCGCCCTTGGCTTGCAGGTCCGCATGGTAACTGGAGCGCACCATTGGGCCTGAGGCTACGCGGATAAAGCCCAACTCTTTGGCAATCTGCCCCAGCTCTTTGAACTCGGCGGGCGTGACAAAGCGATCGACGGGGTGGTGGTCTTTGCTCGGCTGGAGGTACTGCCCCAAAGTAATGTGATCGATCAAATGCGCGCGCATGTCTTTCATTACGGCAATGATTTCGTCGTTGGTTTCGCCCAAGCCCAGCATCAAGCCCGACTTGGTGACTATGTGCGGATTGCGCTCTTTGTAGCGCTTAAGCAGCAACAAAGACCATTCGTAGTCGGCACCGGGGCGGCATTGTTTGTACAGGCGTGGCACGGTTTCAAGGTTGTGGTTAAAGACGTTGGGCGGGGTTTCGCTCAGGATCTCTAGGGCAATATCCATACGGCCACGGAAATCGGGGACTAGGGTTTCTATTTGCAAAAAGGGGCTCAGTGCGCGCGCTTCGCGGATGCAGGCGGCAAAGTGCGCCGCGCCGCCGTCGCGCAGATCATCACGATCGACCGAGGTAATGACCGCGTACTTAAGCCCCATGTCGGCAATGGCTTTGGCAAGATTGATGGGTTCGTTTTCGTCCAGCGCATTGGGGCGGCCATGACCGACGTCGCAGAAGGGGCAGCGGCGGGTGCAAATATCGCCCATGATCATAAAAGTGGCGGTGCCGTGGCTCCAGCATTCGCTGATATTGGGGCAGCTGGCTTCTTCGCAGACGGTGTGCAGCTTGTGCGCTTTGAGTTTTTCACGCACTTGCGCCACTTTACCGCCGCTACTGGGCAGGCGCACGCGAATCCAGTCGGGCTTGCGTGGCAGCTCGTCGGTGGGGATGACTTTAATCGGAATACGCGCCAGCTTCTCGGCACCGCGTAGTTTTTCGCCCTGCACTAATTTCTTTTGTTCAGTCATTGCAGCTTCAACTCGGCTATCAAATGGTTTTCCAAGCTTTTGGCCACGGCATCCAGTGTCAGAGGGAGCTTGGTTTCATCACGCATCTGCGTCATTTGCATTCCCGCATATCCACAGGGGTTGATGCGGCTAAAAGGTTCAAGGTTCATATCCACATTCAAGGCAATACCATGAAAAGAGCAGCCGTGTTTTATGCGCAGCCCCAAAGAGGCGATTTTGCGCTCGTGCACATAGACGCCGGGGGCATCGTCACGCGCGCAAGACTCGATTTGCCAGTCTTTTAAGCAGGCAATCAAGGCACGCTCTATGGCTTTGACAAACTCGTGCGAACCCAAGCCCAAGGCTTGAATGTTCAGCAGTAAATACACCACCAGCTGGCCAGGACCATGATAGGTCACCTGCCCGCCACGGTCGCTTTGCACCACAGGGATATCGCCTGCAAAGAGCACATGCTCGGGCTTGCCTGCTTGGCCTTGAGTAAACACAGGCTGGTGCTGCAAAAACCACAGCTCATCTGGGCTGGATGCGCTGCGCTCTTGGGTGTAGGCCAACATGCGTTGGTAAACAGGCGTGTAAGCCTCTACTCCCAGCTGGCGCACCTTAAGCATCAGATCACCATTTGCACATACTGATGAGCCATCAGATCGCGGTGCAGAACTTGCAGCTGATCAATGCCTGTGGCGGTGATGAAGAGCGTGATAGCGCGAAAACGGCCATTGCTGCTTTCGCGGATTTTGATTTGGGTAAAATCGCAGTCGGGAGCGTGGATACGCACGATTTCAAAAATGGTTTCGGCGTAGTCGTCTGCGCCCTGCCCTAACACCTTGATGGGGTAATTGGGGCAAGGAAACTCAATTTTTGGGGCTTCGGGTTGGCTCATAATGCAGGCCTCTGTCAAACAAAGCACATAGATAAGCGCAATTGTAACGACTTCAAGCCCCTAACCAAAGATTTTCTTGAAAAACAGTCTGATGCTATCCAAGGTGCGGCCAAAGAAACCCGCTTCTTTGACTTCGGCCAACGCCACTAAGGGCTTCTGTGCCACGACTTCGCCATTGAGCTTTAAGGTCAGCTGCCCCAGCTCTTGGCCTGCTTTAATAGGAGCGGTAATCAGCTCGCTCACCGTCACGCTGGCTTCTAAGCCTTCTTTGATGCCGCGAGGCAGGTTCACACTGAGGTTTTGTGCCAAACCCAGCTTCAAGCTGTCTTCTTCGCCTTTCCATACGCGTACGGTTTTCAGCTCTTTGTTGGCGTCGTAGATCTTGCGTGTTTCAAAATAGCGAAAGCCGTAGGCCAGAAGCTTTTGTGTTTCACGCGCGCGGGCTTCTTCGCTGCGCGTACCCAGCACCACCGCGATCAGGCGCATACCATCGCGCACCGCCGAGGCCGCAAGGCAATAGCCCGCTTCTTCGGTGTGGCCTGTTTTCAAGCCATCGACCGTGGCATCACGCCACAGCAAGCGGTTACGGTTGGGCTGGTGAATGCCGTTGTAGTCGAAATATTTTTCCGCATACAAAGGGTAATACTTAGCGTGGTCGTTGATGATGTGCCAAGACAGCTTGGCGAGGTCGCGCGCGCTGCTGTAGTGCGTAGGCGAAGGCAAACCCGTGGCGTTTTCAAAGTGGGTGTTTTCCATACCAAAACGGCTAGCAAACTGGTTCATCCAGCCCGCAAAAGACTCTTCAGAGCCTGCAAAAAACTCGGCCACGGCAATGGAAGAATCGTTGCCCGACTGAATAATGATGCCGCGCAACAGGTCAATCAGAGGAACCTCAGTACCTTCACGCACGAACATTTTCGAGCCGCCTGTACGCCACGCATTAACGCTAATAGGCACCAACTGGCTTTCTTTTACATTGCCCAGCATCAGCTCGTGCAAGGCCACATAGCTGGTCATCATTTTGGTGAGACTGGCAGGAGGGATGCGTTTATCGGCGTTGTACTCCGCCAAAATTCGGCCACTTTCGGAATCCATCAGGATGTAGGCAGAGGCGTCGAGATCGGGGGCTTTGGGGACGATAATCGCGGCTGAGGCAGAAAAGGAGCAAAGCAAAGCAAGGGCAAAACTAATAAGGCGCATGGTTTTTCAAATAGTGAGGTTAAACAAAGGCGCAAGCGCGCCACTTAGGAAACAAGAGAGGGGAACGGCAATAAAGTTCCCCTGTTGTTGCTATTCGCTGGTGTTTTCTTTTAACAAGGACACATCACGCGGGGGATGCAGCGAAATAAAGGGCTTGCCATCTTGAGCGGCAGCTTGATGGCTATGGCGCAAACGGAAGCCCTTGTCGATACGGCGCAAGCACAGCGTCAAACGCACCGTCAGCCAACGGTAATCGCTTTGCTCTACCGTATGCACGACCACAGAGGCATCGTTCTTCACTATCGCCTGACAAATAGGCTCTAGGGTGTTGACGATATCGGCGTCTTTTTTGTCAATCATGGCCGCAGGCAGCGGGTAAGTGGCAATGGGCGCGGTTTTTTCTTCAATGTCTTTCCAGTTTTCAGGCGCGTCTTCGCTGGGCTTTTTCGCCGCAGCAGGCACGACAGCTGGCTCAGCCTTGGCCGCAACTTCAGGCGCTTTTACGACAGGTGCGGCAACGGTGGCAACCGCAACAGCGGCTTTAACCACAGCAGCAGGCGCAGCGGCGGCTTTAGTTGCAGGCGCAGCAGCAGGCTTGGTTGAAGCGGCCGCCTTAACAGGTTCTTGGGGTTTGGCCGCAGGCTTTTCGAGTTCGGCACGACGCTGACGCTCCGCTTCTTGCTGACGTTGTTTTTCTTGTTCGGCTTTAGCCTTATTTGCGGCAAGGCGCTTCGCGTCTTCTTCTTTTTTGCGCTTGATATCGGCGGCCACACGCTCTTTTTCTTTCTCGGCCGCTTCAACCAGTTTCTTTTGACGCTCTAGCTCTTCTTTGTTGGGCTTGGGTGCGGCAACGCTCAGCGTTTGGCCGTCACTGAGCTTGTCCAGCTTGGCCTGAGCATCTTCTAGGCCATTGGTTAAAGAAGCAACTTGCCACACACGGTCTAAGTACTCTTGCGCCTTACTAAAGTCTTTGGCATCTATGGCATTGTTCGCTAGGCGCACATTGGCCTCACCCCAAGCATAAGCCAAGGGTGTAATACGAAAATCGTAAGGGGCTTTTTCACGGAATTTTTGAATGCGTTCGAGGGCGTTATTGCCTGCTGGGCTATTTAAACGCTGCGCGGCGATATCCGCTTTGATAGCAACCAGTAAATCATCCAGCTCAGCAGCTCCAGCAAAGCTACTTAACGTCAGCACGAACAGGGAGATAAGAATTCTTTTCATAGTGGCTAGGCGTGTTTTCATTTTAGCGGCGAATTAAGACTGGTAAGATTCAAAGGTTTAGCGCCAAGTGTCAAGCTTGTTATTCATATTTAGGAGCTTTCTTATGTTGACCCGCATCGGTAGCCTGATTTTTGCCGCACCTGGCATTTTTTTGTTGGTGCTTTATGGCGTAGAGCTGGCTGCCATCACCGAGTGCCAACAGCAAGGGCTGTTTTATAACGCGCTAACCAGCCAGTGCCAAGCCGACGCCCCTGCTTTTAGTACTTTTTATATGCGCCACAGCCTGATGGTAAACCTCAACTTACTGCTTGCTACTTTAGGCGCAGGAGTGATGACCCTGGGTATGCTCAAGCGCAAAGCGTAAATTCAACGCACAGCTTGCAGCAATTGTGTAAAAGCATCCGCCAGCTCTGTGCTTTTTTCAGGGCTGGCCATCACTTGCATAAACTGCCCGCGCACCCCAGGCAAGGCCAGTAAATCAGCAACCAAGGCATTAAAAGCGGGCTGACCTTGTTCGTTACGGGCAAGACACTCTAAAAAGCTCAGCAATAAGCTGCCCTGCAAATCCTGCCAAGAATCTCGCGCCACGGCGGCCAAAATCTCCACCGAATGACTGTGCGGATGCTGCAAAATAGCCGCCAGCAATTGCTGGCGCTGTGCAATATTGATGCTGTTTGACAGCGCGCGTGCGTAGGCGGCGATGTCGGCGGCACTGGGCTCCTGCGCCACCAATTGGGCAAGGCCGTCATTTAAGGTGCTGGTTAGGGCTTGATCAGGCTGGGCGTTTTCCAAAAATCCCAAAAGCACATTGCGCACCACCGCAGGCAAGTGCGGCAAAGCGTTCATCACCAAGGCTTGATTATCCTGCTCACCCAGACGCACCACCACTTCGGCCAAACCCTGCAAGCCCAGATTCTGCCAGTTTTCAAAGCCCTGAGTATCACTGAGGTAGGCGCGCGCCTTGGTGTAAAAGGAGGTGGGTTGTTGCGATAAGCTGCGTAAGACCAGTGCGTGAAAGTAAGCCATACGATTGGCATCGGGCTTAAAACTGTAAGGTGCAGCGGCTTGAGTGGGCGATTTCACCGCTTGCACCCAATGCTGAATAAAGGCATCACGCGCAGCAGGAACAATCAAACCTTGCTCATCCAGCGGCAACTTCAGAAACCAAATGCTGTTTTGATCGACTTTTTGATTATGCCAGCTAAGCAAGCCCAACCAAGCGTGCTTTAAGTAAGGCGTGACATAAGGTGTCTGGCCATTTTCAAAGGCAGCGAACTCAGGTGCAGGCAGTTCGACAATGCGCCGTCCCAAATCAAACACGCGCAATTGCGCCCCTAAGCTGGCTATCAATTCAACGATGGTCACGAGCAAGCCCTTCTATTATCATGAGGCGCGCAGTGTATCAGTTTTCAGGAATATTCATGATTATTCTCTTTGCATTATTGGCAGGCGTGGCATTAGGCGCTGGTGTCGCGGGTTTATTGCTGACCCTCCGCTGGCAAAAACAGGTCGAAGAAATACGCATAAGCCTCGATGACATCGCCAGCAAACACCAACAGAAACAAGAAGAAAACCACAACCTAAAACAGCAGGTCGCCGATTTACGCTTTGCATTAAACCAAGCGCAAAACGAATTAAATCAACTCAAAAACAATTAACCCTGCGACAGATCAACGACAGATTTCGCCCTTCACACCTTGAGTATAAAAATAACAATATGAGCCAAGACACTTCTCGCATTAGTATCAGTGCGCATTACACGGGTTATGTTTGGTACAAAAACGGGCTATCACGCTCTGAATTTGTGACAGGTACTGGGCAGTTTGCCAATGTGCTAATTAGCCCCGTCAATGCCATCATGAAAGGCATCACTGGCGCGCATATGGATGTGTTTTTATTGCAACGCCATCTGGTTTTGGATCATTTGTTAAGTGAGCTGATTGAACAGGGCGTCGAACAAGTAATAGAGCTTGCCGCAGGTCTTTCACCGCGCGGGTTTCGCATTAGTGAAAAATATGCGCAAATTACCTACATAGAAACCGACTTGCCTGGCATGGCTGCAAGAAAAAGCGCCTTGCTAAAATCCTTAAACCGCCCAGATCGCCATCGCGCGACTGCTTGCAATATCTTGGCCGATACGGGTGAAGATTCCATTTCAGGTATTTTAAGCTCTTTAGATAAAAGCAAGAAAACCGTAATTATTAGCGAAGGCTTGGTCAATTATTTTCCGCTTACACTGATTCGCCCTGTTTGGGCCAATATCGCTAAGGAATTAAAATCTTTTCCAGAGGCCTATTACCTGACCGATTTGTATCCAAACTTACTGGAACACCCGCATTATCGCTATGTAAAAATGACACAAAAACTAGTGGAAGTGTTTACGCGTGGTAAGTGGCCATTGCACTACAACAACAACGAAGAAATTAAACAGGGATTTTTGCAAGATGGCTTTAACCAAGTGGATGTACTAGACCCTGCGCAGTTTTATCAAAAGCTCGATATCCCGCAAACGCGCAATCAAACTCTCGTACGATTAATCAAGGCTAAAGCCTAGGTTTTTATTCAAAGGCGGTAATTTGCAGCGTGGCGAATTTTTGTTTATTCAGCCGCGCCTGCAAACGCTTTTCGGCGTCTTTGCTGTCTTCGGCCAAATGCACTTCCATCGCACCGGCACTGAGCGAAATATCATGAATCGGCGTCCAATCGTGCTGAATTAGCGCGTTTTTTATCCGTTCCATCAGCATGATAGCCCCTTCTTCTTTGCAGTTTGGCAAAAGCAAAATAAAGAAATTATCATTTAGGCGAAACACCTCGTCGCTTGGGCGTATCAGCTGTTGTATCTCACCAACAAAAACGGGCAGAAATTGCGCCATCACGCGCCCTCCATAAATGTCAAAAAGCTGCGGATAGTCGTCAATTTCAATACCAATTAAACTCACACTCTGGCGGTGCGAATGACTACGTGCCATTTCACGCTCCAATGCATGATAAAAATGACTGCGTTTGTACGCACCCGAATGCGGATCGGCCAAAGCTAATCGTCTAAGCGACCAGCCTTTTAATAAAGTCAAATAGGAAAAACACCAAACCGAACCCAACAGCAAGCTGTAATTGGTGCCCAGTCT
>JBDKHD010000054.1:0-12514 GCA_039797885.1 Pseudomonadota bacterium | reverse complement strand
CTCCAGCTTGTCTTGCAGCTCAGTGACATCCAGTTGGCCAAAGGTCATAAACACCGCATTGCTGGGGTGGTAATGACTTTGATAAAAATCCAGCAGCTGTGCGTAGGTCAAATCGGTGATGCAGCTTGGCTCACCTCCGCTGTTGAAGTGGTAGGTGGTGGTTGGAAAAAGTGCGCTGGAGATGCCTTGCCACAGCTGACTCACAGGCGAAGACATCGCCCCTTTCATCTCATTGAAAACCACGCCCTTGTATTCCAGCTTGGAGTTGGGATTGCCTTTTTCACTGAACTCAACACGGTGGCCTTCTTGCGCAAAATCCAGCGGGTGTAAGCGTGAAAAAAACACCGCATCCAAATACACATCGAGCAGGTTGTTGAAGTCTTTGTCGTTTTGCGAAGCAAAGGGATAGGCCGTCCAGTCGCTGGAGGTCATGGCATTCATAAAGCTATTGAGCGAACGGCGCGTCATCATAAAAAACGGGTCGCGCACAGGGTATTTTTCGCTACCACAAAGAGCGCTGTGCTCCAGTATGTGTGCCACGCCCGTCGAGTCGTGCGGCATGGTACGCACCGCCACCAAAAAGACTTTCTCGTCGTAATCGCAAGCCAAGTGGTAATGCACTGCCCCAGTAGATGGGTGCTCATAGTGCAGTATTTCAATATCAAGCGATTCGACCTTGGTGCGTTGGATTAACTGAAAAAAAGACATAAAAACCCATTCATTACTAAAAAATAAAAGGCGCCCGAAGGCGCCAAGTGGTTATGTAACATCGCGGTGCTTACATGGTGTGCGTCAAACGATCGGACTTGCGCGCACCAACCAGTAAGGTTTCGATTTTATCGCGGGCGATGGTGTTATCACCGATAAACTGCACGCCAACACCTGCAACTTTATTGCCTTGCGCGCCCTTGGGCGTGATCCAAGCGACCTTACCAGCCACAGGCAGCTTTTCTGGGTCGTCCAAGAGCTTAAGCAACATAAAAACTTCGTCACCCAGCTGATACTGTTTTATCGTTGGAATAAACAGCCCGCCGCTGCGCAAAAACGGCATATAGGCCGCATAGAGTACGCTCTTGTCTTTAATGGTCAGCGATAAAATCCCACCGCGTGGGCCGCCTGCCTCTGTTGTCATGGTCATTCTCTCTTAAGCGGGTTTTAGCACATCTTGCCAGCTAAGCAGCAAAGATTCGCACAAAAGCTGTTTATTATAATTACCAAAGCCTGCCAATTGTTGCTGGAGCACGCCCTGAATTTTGTCCTGCAAGGTTAGCAGTTTTACCCCATCGACGGTAGCGCCATTTAGTAGCCTAATCACCTCGCCCTGTAGGCTGTGCTGCTGCACAGGAAGCTTGGCACGCACCTTCATCGCATCGAGCAAGACCAAATAAAAACAACGCATTACAAAAGACAGCTCCAGTTTACTCCAGACTTCCGCCACTTCTGTGATCGTGCGTTTTTGTGCAGTGAGCTCCGCCAGCTCTTGCAGCCATTGTGTCTGCGCTGCGCTGCCTTCTACCAGCCATTGCTGCGCCGCCAGTGGTGCATTGCCACAGCGCACTAGGGCGTGCTGCGCTTGCGCAGCGTCCAAACCCTGCGTGCTAAGCCAAGCCGCGCCTTGCTCAGTACTGGGTGCTTGCAGATGCACGCGTTGGCAACGGCTGCGAATGGTGGGCAAGACCGCACCACTGCGCTGGGCTTCAAGGATTAAAAAACTGTCGCCGCTGGGCTCTTCGAGGGTTTTGAGCAAAGCGTTGGCGGCGTTGAGGTTCATCACTTCCGCAGGGCGCAAGATGACGACCTGCGCATGGCTGATTTGCGGCGTTTGCACCAGCTGCTCATTGACCTTGCGCACGTCATCAACCTTGATTTGCTTGCTGTCTTCTTGCGGCTCACACAGTAATAAATCGGGGTGCGTGCCTGCGGCAAAGAGCTGGCAGCTGTGGCAGTGGCCACAAGGCGCGTCAAGTTTTTTCGCTTTGGCTTCTTTGCATAAAAGCCACTGCGCCAACTGCAAGGCAAAGGCATGCTTGCCCAAACCTTCATGCCCAGTTAGCAGTAAAGCGTGCGCCAAACCGCCTTGGCTGCGCTTTACCAGATCTTGCCAAGCCTGCTCTTGCCAAGGGTAAAGGCTCATAGCAAAGCCTCAAGCTGTGCTACAAGCTGGCTTTGCACTTGTGGTAAGGGCAAAGCAGCATTGATGCGCTTAAAACGTGGCGAGCGCGCGGCTAAGGTTTGAAAGCCCTGTGCTACGCGCTCAAAAAAGGCCAACGCTTCGCTTTCAAAACGATCCACGGCTTCGCCTCGGCCACGCGCTCTAGCCATCCCGATGGCCAAAGGCGCTTCGAGCAGAAATGTACAATCGGGTTCAAGCCCTTGCTGTACAAGGGTTTTAAGCTGTTCGATTTCGTGCAAAGGCAAGCCTCGGCCATAGCCTTGGTACGCTACAGTGGAATCAGTAAAGCGGTCGCACAGCACCCAAGTGCCTTGCGCCAAAGCGGGCCGAATTAGATTATCTAAATGCTGAGCGCGCGCGGCAAACATCAAGAGCAGCTCGGCACGCGCCGACATCGGCTCGCTGTGGTGCGCTTTAAGCAGCTTTTCACGGATTAACTCGGCGATGGGCGTGCCGCCTGGTTCGCGCGTGCTAATCACCTTGATACCGCGCTCTTTCAGCCAGTTGGCACAAAAGGCGATATTGGTGCTTTTACCCACCCCTTCGCCGCCTTCAAAAGTAATAAATACGCCAGTCACTGCGGGGCTTTCCTCACTTGCGGGGTGGAGCGATAGTGGTTAACGCGCTTGAGCTGATACTCTCGCACCGCTTGGTTGTGTGCCTCCAGCGTGGCCGAAAACACATGACTGCCATCACCACGCGCGACAAAAAACAGTTCAGCGCCTGATGCAGGGTGCAATGCCGCCTCGATGGCCTCTTTTCCTGCCAAGGCAATGGGCGAAGGCGGCAAGCCAAAATGTCGATAGGTATTCCATGGATTGCTGCCATCTTGCAGATGCACGCGCTTGAGATTGCCGTCAAAGTCTGCCCCTAGGCCGTAAATAACAGTGGGGTCGGTTTCAAGGCGCATGTTTTTTTCCAAACGGCGCACAAACACCCCCGCAATTTGCGGACGCTCTTGCGCGACAGCGGTTTCTTTTTCCACTATGGAGGCCATGATGAGCGCCTCATAAGGCGTTTTGTAAGGCAAGTTTGGCGCGCGTTGCTGCCAAGCTTGCGTCAATACTTTATGCAGACGCTGGTGGGCTTGAATTAATAAGGTCGATACTTTTTCGCCACGGAAAAACACATAGGTATCGGGGTAAATCCAGCCTTCAGCACTGCCTTCTATCCCAAGACGCTGTGCCACGTTTTCCAAGGTTAAGGGTGTGATATCTTGCGTTAGGTTTGGCTCGGCCGCGATCAAAACCAAAGTCTCACGCAAAGGCCGCCCCTCAACCAAGGTAATTTTATGAGCAACGGGCGTGGCACTTTGTAAAAACGCCAAAAAGCCCTCGCCATTTAGCCCCACAGGCAAATCAAACTCGCCTTGGCGCAAGGATTTAAAACCTAAAACACGCGCTTGCAGGCGCAACAGCCTAGCATTGGGCAGCCAGCCGTCGTTTTGCCATTTAGGCGCAAGAGTGGCCAAGCTCTGCCCTGTCTGAATTTCAAGGCGCACCACCGTGCTGTTTTGCAGCGGCAACTGCCAGACCCAATACAGCGCGCCCGCCCCTAAAACCACGAACACCAAGAGCAAAACCCCTAATTTTTTTATCAAAATAAACGCTCCAACTCTTGTTGTAAGGCCAAGCTTTGCTGCCAAGTGTGATCGTGCTGATACTGCCTGTGCGCCAAGCGCTGCACGGGAATAATGCCATTTAAGCTGTTGCAGAAAAACACGCCCTGCGCCGCCAACAGCACCTCGGCATCGGCTTTGGCTTCGATGATATCCCGCCTAGTAAAAAGCCAACGCCGTACCACGCCATTGACGCCACACAGATCCAGCTTGGGCGTATAAAGCTTATCGTCTTGCCACCAAAAAACGTTGCTCATCGCCCCTTCCACCACCTGCCCGTCTTGGTTTAGCACCAGCATCTCTTGGCAAGCGGGCGCAAAGTGCTGACGAATCAGCACTTGCTCAAGGCGATTTAAGTGCTTGATGCCCGCAAGCCGTGGCTGGTTACCCAAGCACACAGGGCTAATATCAGCCTGAAACCCTAAAGGAAAACGAGTGCAGGCAAAACTTGGCGCATCAAAGGCTTGCCAGATAAAAGTGGCCTCCGCCTCTTGGGGAATGGCATAGCCACGCTCGGCCACGCCACGACTGATTATAAGCTTGCCGCCACTGCGCTTTGCCGCTTTAGGTAAAGCCGCCAAGGCCACCACCAAACGCTCTAAGGTGACTGCGGGGAAAAACAACGCATTGAGCCCTTCGCGCAAACGCTCTAGGTGAAAACCCCACAAAGGAATACCATGCTGGCCGTCCCTGCGCACTGTTTCAAACAGCCCGTCACCATAATGCAACGCGCGGTCGGCAAGGTTTAAACCCTGCTCTGCTTGCCACGCGTCATTATGCCAAAGCCAATTGCTGCTCATCCGTTGCTCTTTATAAAAATATCGGACATAAAAAAAGCCGCATCTTAACCTAAGAGGCGGCTTTTTTCACAGCGAACGCTTAAACGTGCGCGATGATGTAATCGATGGCTTCCTGAACGGTAGTCAGCTTTTCAGCGTCTTCATCAGGAATCTCGGTTTCAAATTCTTCTTCCAGAGCCATTACCAGCTCAACGGTATCTAAAGAGTCCGCGCCCAGATCATCCACGAAAGAAGAGGAAGCTTTAACGTCTTCTTCCTTAACACCCAGTTGCTCACAAACGATTTTCTTTACGCGTTCTTCAATGTTGCTCATAACGTTTTCCTACTTTTTAGTGTTTTCTAAGGTTAATAGGCCTTAGCCCATATTCATACCACCATTCACATGAATGGTCTGACCGGTAATGTAACGAGCCGCATCACTGGCTAAAAAAGCAACCACAGCAGCAATTTCCTCTGGTTGGCCAAAGCGCCTGCTCGGAATGGCCGCTAGGATGGCTTCTTTTTGCGTTTCAGGCAAGACTTCTGTCATGTCTGTTTGAATAAATCCTGGGGCAACGCAATTGACGCGAATGTTACGGCTGGCTATTTCTTGCGCCAAAGAACGGCTAAAACCTTCTAGCCCTGCCTTGGCAGCCGAGTAATTGGCCTGCCCTGCATTCCCCGTAGTGCCAATGATGGAGCTGATGTTAATGATCGCGCCATCTTTCACTTTCAGCATGGGTTTTACCATGCTTTTGCAGACACGGAACACTCCAATTAAATTGGTATGGATAACTTCATCCCATTCTGCATCACTCATACGCAAGAACAAATTATCACGAGTGATGCCAGCGTTGTTCACCACCGTATGAGGCGTGCCAAAGCGTACTAAGAACTCTTTTAAGGCATCATCGCACTGTGCGGCATCGGCAATGTTTAGAACCACTGCATCGTTATTGGGGTTGATGGCTTGCAGCTGCGTACGAATGCTGTCTGCGCCCGAGGCACTGGTGGCACTGCCAACCACGCGATAGCCTGCTTGCGCCAAGTACAGCGCAATGGCTTTACCGATACCACGGCTGGCGCCCGTGACTAAAGCCAATTTTTGCTCACTCATTATGCTTCCTTATAAACGCGCCAAAGTGGCGGTAAGTGCTGTGACATCGCCTGTCGTTAAAGTTTCCAAGCTGTCATCAATACGCTTATTTAACCCTGCTAATACCTTGCCTGGACCAAACTCCACCGCCAATGCCCCAGCAGGGCGGCAGGCTTGCACCGCGCCAATCCAATTCACTGGGCTATACAGCTGCTCAAGCAACATAGGGCTGATTTGCGCCAAGGTCGCAGGCTGATTGGTGACGTTGTGGTACACAGGAAACTCGGGGGCGCGAAAGGCCACTTTGGCCAAAGCCTCGGCAAATTTTTCCGCCGCCGCTTTCATCAATTTAGAATGAAATGGCCCGCTGACCGACAAAGGCAGCGCGCGCTTTGCGCCTGCGGCCTTGGCCAGCTCAATGGCTTTTTCAATACCCGCCATGGCACCTGCAATCACGATTTGGCCAGGGGCGTTAAAGTTGGCAGGGTCAACAGGGGCAACACTGGAAGCCTCGGCACAAACCACACGAATCTGAGCCTCGGTTAAGCCTAAAATAGCAGCCATACCGCCTTGACCTGCGGGCAAAGCCGCATCCATCAATTCACCACGCGTGCGCACTAAACGCACAGCCTCGGTAAAGCTCAGTGCATTGGCGGCAACCAACGCGGAGTATTCGCCCAAAGAGTGCCCTGCCCCTGCCAGCACTTTCAAGGCAGGTTTTTGCGCTTTGACCACGCGCCACAGAGCCACGCTAGCCGTAAGTAAGGCGGGCTGAGTGTTGTAGGTCAGATTTAAGGTTTCGGCTGAGCCGTTTTGCACCCTATCCCACAAATCAAAATTGAGCGCCGTGCTGGCCTCGGCAAAAGTGGCGTGAATTTCTGGATATTGGGAAGCCAAATCCGCCAGCATGCCGACCTGCTGCGCACCTTGGCCTGGGAAAACGGCAATAATTTCAGTCATGAAAACTCCAAAGCTTGAGCTTGGCTCAAAACGGGGCTAAGTCTATGAAAGGATTAACAATCTACCAATCTATCTTGGCGCACAAGATTATTGCATTAGATTCATTCATCAAAGGGTATTTTTATTTTTTCTTGCAGCTCGTGCAAAGCTTGCTCCAGCGCAGGCTTATCAAAAGCTTCAGCTTGTTGGCTGACGTAATTTAAGGCGTGTAAGAAGGTGCGGTTGTCCGAGCTGCCGTGTGTTTTAACGACTATGCCATCCACGCCCAGCATCAACGCACCGCTGTTACGCGCAGGCGACATGCGTGCTTCAATATGATTGACGGCGCGCCACCACAGCGGCATCAAAAAGCGCCGAAGCCAATGGCGTTTAAACTCGGTGTGCATCTGCTCGATTAGCCAATAGCACAGGCTCTCACTGGCTTTAAGGACGACATTACCAACAAAACCGTCGGTAATTAATACGTCCAGCTCGCCTTGGTAAATGTCATTGCCTTCGGCAAAACCTACATAGCTATCACCCAGCATGGCTTGCAAGCGTTGATCACAGTCTTTGATGCGCTCCGTGCCTTTGGTGACTTCTTTACCCACATTTAATAAAGCAAGCTTAGGGTCGGGCGTAATAAAACGCGCACTCCAGCAATAACCCAGCGCAGCGAACTGCATTAAAAGATCGGTAGGAACATTGAGATTGGCACCCAGATCCAGCATCAATAGTGGCTTATGACGGGTGGGTAAGAGCGTGGCCAGTGCGGGGCGATCTATGCCGTTTAGCGTCCCCAAAATAGCCATAGACAGCGCCATCAGCGCGCCGGTATTGCCTGCGCTCAAGACCGCTTGCGCACGGCCTTCTTTCACTTCGCGCAAAGCTTGCGCCATAGTGGAGTTTAACCCATCACGCAGGACGCGCGCGGGCTTATCGCTCATAGCAATTTGGCTTTCGCAGCCAACACAGGTAACGCGGTCGAACGACCTAAGATAACGAATAGCGAAGTTAAGCTCGCTTTCCACTATGCAGATAATAAGGCGTGCATCAGGACGCTGCTTAAGCAGCTTTTTACAGGCCTTTAACGCAACGCGGGGACCGAGGTCCCCGCCCATGACATCGACTGCAATGCTAAACATGCTGAGTGTTTAGGAGCCGAGGTCTTAGTTGCTGCCAGTCTCTACGACTTTTTTACCACGATAAAAGCCGTCGGCGCTTACGTGGTGACGACGATGCGTTTCGCCGCTGGTTGGGTCGGTGGTCAGGGCGATGGCGGACACATCCAGCGCATCGTGTGAACGACGCATACCACGCTTAGAACGAGATGGTTTGTTTTGTTGAACTGCCATTTTGAGGCTCCTAACTAATCGCTATTTCTATTTGAGCTTAGCCAAAACATCAAACGGACTAGGCCGCTTAATATTGGAATCTGTTGTGTTCGGCTCAGGCTGTTTGGGTTGGCACGTTTCATTGTGATGCGTTGGGAACATAGGCAGCGCTAAGAGCACCTCATCTTCCAACACGGTCCACAAATCCAGATAACCGTCTTCTTCCAACTCGACAGGCTCCAGCTGCTTGGGCAGCTGACGCGCTTGTTCGTCGTTTAAAACCAGTCCAAATTGAAAGCGACTCTCGACGGGGAGTTCCACCCCTTCAAGACAACGCTGACAAGTCATGACCACTTTTGTATTGCAGCTACCTCTCACTAGCCTGTGCCTTTCCTGATCTTGATGAAATTCAATTTCACAGGTCACAGGAGCAGTGCATTCTAACACCGCTTCTTGCAATCGGGGTAGGTTTTGAGCGTCGATTTTGGCATTAAGTCTTTGATTTCCATTGACTAATTTCACCGCATCAACACGTTTAGGTAACTGAGCCTCTGCCATAGTGCGCGACATGATAGGTATGCAATGCCCTTGTGTCAAAATTATTTATCGCAAACTTACAGTTTGCTGCGTTAGGAGCGTGGCCATGCCTTTGCCCATGTTGGTGCCGAGCTTGCGCATAAAGTCTTCCCAAGGATTGGGACGGAAGGAAAAATCCGCCATTTCTTCGGTGTTGAGCTTTTCACGTGCAACCTGACTGCTGGAGGCCAGCCCATCGATCAAGCCTAAATCCAATGCCTGCTCGCCAGACCAAATTAAGCCGCTAAACAGCTCGGGGTGATCGGCGTCCTTTAAACGCTCGCCACGGCCTTTTTTTACTTGTTCAATAAACTGCTTATGAGTTACCGCCAACACGCTCTGCCAGAACGCTTTTTCATCGGCGTTTTCAGGCATAAAGG
Source organism: Pseudomonadota bacterium (assembly GCA_039797885.1). Classification (GTDB taxonomy): domain Bacteria; phylum Pseudomonadota; class Gammaproteobacteria; order Pseudomonadales; family Oceanobacteraceae; genus Venatoribacter. The sequence continues at coordinate 3,619 of JBDKHD010000054.1, read as the reverse complement.
GGTCTAAAAAGCCCTTGTGCTCACCTGCGGTGTATTGACGGCGCTCGATCCCCAGTTTTTCCATCGCACCCGTAAAGCCAAAGCCTGAACCCACTACGCCGATAGACCCGACCAAACTGGCCTTGTCGGCATAGATTTCATCGGCGGCGGCGGCAATGTAATACGCACCCGACGCGCCCAAATCCACAATCACCGCATACACAGGAAAGCCTGGACGGGTTTCTTTTAAGCGATTGATTTCATCGTAAACATAGCCTGCCTGCACCGGGCTACCACCTGGGCTATTGATGCGTAAAATCAAACCTAGGGCATTTTGATCTTTAAAGGCTTCACGAATACCACCGATCAAATTATCGGCGCTGGCATCTTGGTCGGCGGCAATCACACCATTGACCTCCACCACAGCGGCGTAAGAACCCGCAGGCTTGCCACCGACTTCATCGGGTAGGCGGAACAGCAATAAAATGCCAATTAAATAGGCGAAGGTTAGCAGCTTAAAAAAAATGCCCCAGCGCCGCGCGCGGCGTTGTTCGCCCTGCACTTCCAGCACCAGCTTCTCGATCAGCTTCCATTCACGACTGTTGTTGCTTGGGCGATTTAATCCCGATTCTTGGTTATCCATGGTGTTTCATCCACTCGTTAAGTTCGCGCATGCTATGGCAAAGTGCCAGTGGCTTACAAGAGAGCAAGCGCGCTTGATCGTGCGCACCGTGCGACATGGCCACCGAGGCCACGCCTGCGGCATTGGCCATATCCAGGTCGTAGGTGGTGTCGCCAATCATTAAGGCTTCACTTTTATCCACGCTCAGCTCTTGCAGCAGTTCATTAAGCATTAAAGGATCGGGCTTAGAGCGTGTTTCATCGGCGCAGCGACTGGCAGCAAAAAAATGCCCCAAATTCAGCTCACGAAACATGCGATCCAGCCCTTTGCGTTTTTTACCCGTCGCCACTGCCAACACATGGCCGCGCACCAGAAGGTCTTGCAAAAGCGCTATCGCATCTACAAAAGGAGCCATAGCCACAGCGCTATCACGAATAAAAAACCGCCCATAAACAGGAATCAGGGCTTCAATCTCGGCATCAGCGATACTCGGCCAGAGCACGCGAATGGCCTCAGGCAAACCCAAGCCAATGATATTTTGCACCTGTGCATCACTGACCTTGAGTAAATTTTGTTCGCGCGCCGCCTGCTGCATGCTATCGACAATACGCGCGGTGGAGTCCACCAAAGTCCCGTCCCAATCAAAGACCACCAGTTTAAAACGTGGCATGGCAACCCACTCGTTCATAAGTTGCTAACAGCTCGTCATCGGGCCTGGCAATCAGTTTAAGATTTTTGCCCGACTCAGGATGGCGAAAGCTCAGCTCGTAAGCATGCAAGCACAGGCGCTTAATGCCATTTTGCTTATCGATGCCTTGCTGCACTTTGTCGCTGTATTTTTCATCGCCTGCGATGCTAAAGCCCTGAAACTGGCAATGCACCCGAATTTGATGCGTACGCCCTGTTATCGGCTCGGCTTCTATTAAGGAGTAATGCGCTCCCGCAGACAGCAGCTCGGTGCGAGTGTGAGACGCCTTGCCTTCTTCATCGACCACGACCATGCGCTCGCCCGACTGGCGCTCGAACTTATGCAAAGGAGCTTTGACTTCTTTTACCGCAGCAGGCCATTTGCCATGCACCAAAGCCAAATAACGCTTGCTGATGCCGTTTTTATTCACCAGCATACGCTGCAAACCAAGAAGCACAGGGCGCTTCTTGGCTACTAAAATAATGCCCGAAGTATCGCGATCAAGCCGATGCACCAGCTCAAGGAAATCATGACTGGGGCGCATTTTGCGCAGGGCTTCGATCAAACCCAAACTCACGCCACTGCCACCGTGCACCGCCAAACCCTGAGGTTTGTTGACGGCAATCAAACCCTCATCCTCATAAAGAATGGCGGCTTCCAGATGATGTTTTAAGCCATCTGATACCTCTGAGGTGGTCGATTTCTCTGGCAAACGCAAAGGCGGAATACGTACCAGATCACCCTCTTCTATGCGCGTATCGGCCTTGGCGCGGCCTTTATTAACCCGCACCTCACCTTTGCGCACGATGCGATAAACCAAGGTTTTAGGTACACCTTTTAACAAAGAGATCAGAAAATTATCCAGCCGCTGACCCGCATTGGCCGCCGTAACACTGACAAGGGAAACCTTGCCAGTGTCGATTTCGTAATAAGACATAGTTTGCGAGGCTCAAACAATATTGCTATATTCGCCAAGCCCAAAAACTGGCTGGCGCTTAACCCGCCCTTAAAAGCCCAGGGCAAGGCCGATAAAACGGCACAGTATAAGGAAGAAGACACTGTCTTAATACTCTTCCTGAAGAATAAATAGAGCGGCGATTCAAACCATACCGCTTTGTGAGATTAACCACGCAAACGAGCGGGCCATCTCGCATTAACAAATTATGGCGATGTGGGTGCACAACAAACTAGAGGCACCACTGCGAGGAACTGGGCACAGCATAAAAGCGCCAGCACCTTACAAAGCAACGCGTAAAAATTTTGCTAGTGGCGAACAACGCCCGCTGTACCTTGCACTTAGAGAAAAAGTACAGCATGAAAAGAATGCTTATTAACGCAACCCAATCCGAAGAGTTGCGTGTTGCCCTAGTCGATGGGCAAAAACTGTTTGATTTGGATATCGAATCTGGCTCTCGCGAACAGAAAAAATCCAATATCTACAAAGGCAAAATCACCCGCATCGAACCCAGCCTTGAAGCCGCCTTTGTGGACTTCGGTGCGGAGCGTCACGGCTTTTTGCCCTTAAAAGAAATCACCCGCGATAACTTCAGCAAAGATCCAGGCCAAGGCCGCATCAACATTAAAGATGTGTTGCAAGAAGGCCAAGAAATCATTGTTCAAGTTGACAAAGAAGAGCGTGGCAACAAAGGCGCAGCCCTCACTACACAAATCTCTTTGGCGGGTCGTTACTTGGTGCTCATGCCCAATAACCCACGCGCAGGCGGCATTTCTCGCCGTATCGAAGGCGACGAACGCACCGATTTGCGCGAAGCCATGAAAGACGTCGAAGTCCCCAACAAAATGGGCGTCATCGTTCGTACCGCAGGCATTGGCCGCAGCCCGGAAGAGCTGCAAGCCGACTTAGATTACTTAGTGCGCTTGTGGGAAGCCATTGGCCGCGCTGCCGAAGAGCGCAGTGCTCCTGTGCTGCTCTTGCAAGAATCCAATGTCATTATCCGTGCTATCCGCGACTACTTGCGCCCCGATATTGGCGAAGTCTTGATCGATACCGACCAAGCCTTTGAAGAAGCCATCACCTTCGTTCAACAAGTGATGCCCAGCCTGCAACACAAGTTCAAGCGTTACACCGACAGCATTCCGTTGTTTAACCGCTACCAAATCGAAAGCCAAATCGAATCGGCTTTCCAGCGCGAAGTGAAACTGCCCTCAGGCGGCTCGATCGTTATCGACCCGACTGAAGCTTTGGTGTCCATCGACATCAACTCCTCCAAAGCCACCAAAGGCACCGACATCGAAGACACCGCCTTCAACACCAACCTCGAAGCCGCCGACGAAATCGCCCGTCAATTGCGTCTGCGCGACATGGGTGG
>JBDKHD010000053.1:0-12891 GCA_039797885.1 Pseudomonadota bacterium | reverse complement strand
GGCCGTAGCTGTCTTCATCCCATTTCATCGCACGTTTTAACGCGGCCATGGCATAAGCCGTTTTATCGGTATTTTGCGGCTCGACAAAAATTTTCAACGCTACGTTGCGGCTTGACTTTGTGACAAATTTATCCTCCAAAACCTGTAAATCTCCTGCCACCAAGGCAAATAAATAAACAGGTTTTTTAAAAGGATCTTGCCAGGTTACTGTGCGTGTTGAGCCGTTTTTGACATCGGCAATCAAATTACCATTAGAAAGCAATACGGGGTATTTTTCCGCATTGGCGCTAATGTGCGTAGTAAACACCGACATCACATCGGGGCGATCCAAATAATAGGTTATGCGCCGAAAACCTTCGGCCTCGCACTGGGTACAATACATTCCGCCAGAGCGATACAAGCCCTCCAGCGCAGTATTTTTAGCAGGATAGATATTCACCGTGATTTCTAGCACAAAGTCCGCTGGCAGTGACAAGATAGTTAAACTTTCATCATCTTGGCTGTAAGCATCCGTGCTTAGCGTTTTACCATCCAGACTTACCGCCAGCAATTCCAACTCTTGACCCACTAAAACCAAAGGGGCGTTCTGTGCCGCCTGAGTATTGCGCGTCATAGTCAAACGGCTGCGTACTTCGGTGCAGTCTTCTTTTAAATCAAAAAATAACTCAGTGGTTTGAATCCAATAATCGGGTTCGGTGTAGTCTTTTAAATAAATGGTTTTAGGATTGGCATCGCGCATGGGGGTGTCCTTATTCACACAAAACAAAAGAGGTTTGATAAGAGGTAAATTTGCGTAAATTCATCACTCCCGTATCAAGCAGAAGATATTGGCCTTTTAGCCCTAGCAAGCGCCCACTTACCTTAGGCTCTTTATCAAAATTATGACTGACGACTTTCGCAGGATAACGCAGCACAGGATAAGAAAAATGCTGCTCTTCGTCTTTTAATAATTGTATGGCGTTTTCACCGAACTCTTTCTGAAGAGCCACCATAGGATTGGCGAAACGGTGAAATAAATCATCACGAGCCGCATAAAGATCAATGTAAGGCGCATCGCCTTTGAGTAATTTTTGCCAGCTGGTTTTATCGGCAACCTGTTGCCGAAATATATCCTCCAGCAAACCAGAAAGGCGACGAGAAGCCACACGCGCAATAGGCAAAGCTTGGCACGCACCTTGATCCAGCCAGCGTATTGGCATTTGTGTGGCACGAGTAATACCCACCTTTAATCCCGAAGAATTGGCCAAATAAACAATGTGATCGCTAAAGCAAATATGCTGTGCCCATTTAGGCTCGCGACAAGTACCCAGATGATAGTGGCATTTTTCGGGCGCCATCATGCAGGCATCGCATTGTGCTAACGCCGTAAAACACGGGTAACAATAGCCTTGGCCAAAACTGCTGCGCGTTAAACGCTGGCAATGCGTGCAGTGAATTTGTCCATTAAAATGCAACTCGATGCGCTTTTCCAAAAGAGGATTTAATGGCAGTTGCTCCTGCCCTAACACCAGCTGATATTGCGCCTGACCTTGGGCATCAGGCGTAATGTGCATTTTATCAAGGCTCCCTGCTAAGGTAATAACAGCCATTAGAGTTTTAACTCATAGCCTTTATGAGTTGGCTCGGCTTTTTTCTGCGTAGAAGCGCATTTATCTTCCATGTAGCCTACGCGTTCTTGGGCAGGGATATGATGAATTTCTTCGAAATAAATAATGGCCTTAATACAGTTTTCACGCATTTCCTTACTCAGCAAACGGCCATCAGGGAAATAACCCAGCTCCACCGCACTGCGTAAATTAAAATACACATCTGGTGTCAAGTTTTTAATAAATTGCTCCAATTCCATTCCCATACCCTCGCTCTTTTAATTTCGCTTTGGCCAAATTAGCCCCAAAAATAATCCTGCTATCAAACCACCAAGGTGCGCGCCATTGGCCGTACCTGTAATGCCAGGAAAAATGCTGTCGGTGGCAATGGTTAGCAACATAATGCCAACCATGACGGGTAAAAATACGCGAGGGAAAGGATAGGGAACTTGTTTTAACCGTACCCCAACCCACCCCATAAAACCCATAGTAATGCCCGATGCACCGCCAAAAGCGGGGCCTGCATACCACCACTGCACTAAATTACCCACTAAACCGCATAGAAAAATTAAAACAATTAGGGCTTTAGCACCATCCAGTCGTTCAATTTGCGGTGCTAAAATCCACCACCACAGACCGTTAAAAAGTATGTGCACTAAAGAAAAATGCAACAACACGGGACGCCAAAACTCCCACAAGCCAATGCTCATGTAGGCCTGTAAATCAAACCGCTCTTGTGGCCACAAGCTCTCGCCCAAACGCAACCAGCTGTACCAGCTGGCATCCAAATGCATCCAAATAAAGGCGACAATTAACACCAACAAGGTCGCAGCACTCAAAGGTGCGCGCGCCATTGCCAACCAAAAACGCTCGACTTTGGCATCGGCAATTTTAAGTGCAGGCGTATGTTCGATATTGCCCGCTCGCCATATTTCCACCCACTCTTTAACACGATGAGCGTCTTGCGGGTCAGCCAATAACAATGTTTGCTGCCCTTGATCGTTAAACACCACACGATGAGGAATACGCTCTGCCCACAGCTTTTTGGTTAGGGGTGATAAATCCAATTTGGCGTCGGCGACTAAAATAACAAAAGGTTCCATTAGCGTTCTGTGCGCTCCACCCGCACCCAGGTAAATTTATGTGCTTGCGGTAGAGTTTCATGATCCAAACGATAGGCCACTAAACGCCCATATTTCACTGCGCTGTAGTCCAAACAAACAATGTTGGAGGCAATAGGCGCAGGAATGCCCTGCATCCAATAATGGCCAATAAACAGTGGCTTTTCATTGGGACCATAAAACAGCAGCTGTTGCTTTTCTTCAGGCGACAACAAGGCGTGTTCAATATCTTCAGGCAAAGGGTCGGGCTGAAATACCACATCACGATATTGTGCGGGCGCATCTTCCCAAAACTTAGTGCGAAAAAACTGCCTAACCATGCCATCCTTGGAGATAATTGCGCGATTATCAGGCAGTTTTAATGAAGTGCCGCGCAGCATTCTATCCAGAAAACGATACAAAAAAGAGTCCGAATTAACCGATTCCCCCAGCATGGCTTTACTGAGTTTGTTGCTACCATAGCGCCTTAAATACTCGTCGATCATATGCTGATCCCAGCAAGCATGAACCACACGAAAATGCTCATAATCTAAGAACAACGGTATATCATTAAACCAAGCTAGAAATTCTTTAAACTCTTGTGGATATTGGGCAAACTGATTCAGCGTTTGCTCGACAATAAAATTATTACGCTTGGTGTGTGCACGTAAGTATTGGCGATTAAATCCAGGTGGCGCCTCAGTAAGATAGGTCACGATATTGTATTCGTGATTACCCATAACAATATCGGCATGTCCCGCATCAACCATGTCACGCACCACATGGCAAGCCAGACGAATATTGGGGCCTCGATCGATAATATCGCCAACAAAAACCGCTTTGCGTTTAGCATGCTGATACACGCCATTTTTTTTGCTGTAGCCCATTTGCTCAAGCAAACGAATAAGTGTATTGCCGCAGCCATGAATATCGCCGATTAAATCGTAGCCCAAGCTCATTCGTTGTTACCCAAATTACTGCTCCAGCCCAATTTAGACCGACAAATTTCATAGAAATTATGCCCTTTAGGGTGAATTAAATTCAGCTTATGGCTTTTTTTACGAATGGTGATGACATCACCAGGCGCACAAGGAATATCCGCTTGGCCATCGCAACTGATGGTGGGATAAATCGATATGCTGGGGTCAATGACAATTTTAATTTCGCTTTTACCATCAACGACTATGGGACGGCTAGACAGCGTATGGGGAAACATTGGCACCAGCACCAGAGCATCGAGCTTCGGGTGCATAATGGGGCCGCCACCTGACAGCGCATAAGCCGTCGAACCAGTGGGCGTGGAAACAATCAAGCCATCGGAGCGCTGGTTGTATACATACTGCCCTTCGATCCACAGGTCAAAGCTAATCATGCGTGTGGCTTTACCCGGGTGCAGTACCACATCGTTTAACGCAGAAGCCGTAGCAATCGGATTGCCATCGCGACGCACTTCGGCGTCCAACAAAAAACGCAACTCAGAAATGTAATGGCCATCGAGCACCGCTTGCACTTCGGAGCACATAGTGTCATCAGGACTGATGTCGGTAAGAAAACCCAAACGGCCACGGTTTATGCCAAGCACGGGCGTGTTGTACTTTGCCAAAGCGCGTGCCGCACCCAGCAAGCTGCCATCCCCGCCCACCACTATGACCAAATCGGTAATTTCACCCAATAAAGTGACATTACTGACCTGCAAACCATGCCCTGGCATCAGGTCGGCTACGCGATCATCCAAAATAACGTGATAACCTTCGTCGATCAGATAGCGCGCGAGTCTTTTGATGGTATCAATGACTTTATTGCTGTTGAGGCGGCCAATAATGCCGATATTGCGAAACTCATCCATCGAGGGAGCCTAATCAAAGAAAAACTGCCGCGTTTTATACCACAGAGCTTAAGTTTTTACTTCCCCTCAAGGATTTTCTTTAACACCACCGCGTTATTGTGCTCGGTGTCTTTGGCCGCAAAAAGTAAGGTCGTTGTGCCCTTTTTTGCCAAAGCCTTAAGGCTCTGTACGGCGGCATTATCGGCCAGTTCTGCGCGAAAGCGCTGTTCAAACTCTGGCCACTTTTCAACCTCGTGATTGAACCACTTGCGTAATTCATTCGAGGGTGCGACCTCTTTTAACCACAGATCAATATTGGCGTTTTCTTTACTGATACCGCGAGGCCACATGCGATCAACCAAAATACGCTGGCCATCACTGAAATCAGGGGCGTCATAAGCCCGCTTTAATAATAACTTCACAGCGCCTCTCCTGCTTAGCCCAAAGGATTGTTATCTTAGCGCCAAATTCATTCTTTTTGATGAAATTATCAGCTAGGCTTATGCAACCCAAGGACAAGTGAGCTCACCGTGAAGGACAAAGCCCTAGAATATTTCACCCAAATCAAGGCCGACATCAGCGCCAATCGCCTGATTTTGCCCTCTTTGCCCGAGGTGGCTATTCGTATGCGTGAACTCACGCGTGACACCCTATGCACCTTGCTGCATTTTGAACATGAGATTGGCAAAGACGCGGCCATTACCGCACGCGTTTTGAAAGTAGCCAACAGTGCCGCATTGCGTCGTAACAATCCTGCCAGCACCTTAAAACAAGCCATCGAGGTATTGGGCACCGAGCTGGTGTGCTCCTTGGTAACCCAGCTTGGTATTTTGCAAACCATGCAAATGAGCAAAGACAAAACCCGCTTACACGATTTTGTCGCCTCCAGCCTACGCATCAGTGAATTGTGCTACAGCATTGCCAGCCAATATCCGCATCTTAACCCCGAGCAAGCCGCTCTGGCTGGATTGTTGCACGATATTGGCAAATTGCCGCTGCGCGATTTTTTACTTGCTCAAGAAGATTTAAGTAAAAGACAGCGTATCGAGTTTGAAATTTTGCTGCACCCTTTGGTCGGGGCACTATTGCTTGAGCATTGGCGCATGCACGAAGATCTGGTGCAAGTGGTACGTAGCCATGAACAAATATTGCGCGATAGCCCAAAAGCCCTACCCGACTACACCGACGTTGTAATCAGCGCCAACCTTTTGCATTACGGGCGCGTGAAAGGGCGTTATGCCAAATACGCCGACACCGACATTCCCGCTTTGCGCAAATGCCAGCAAAATCTGCCTAAATCGCATTTGGATGCGCAGCTTAGCCAGCGCATTTTATTATCCAATGCTCTTATCAGCGCTTAATTTTTAAAAAGATTTTGAGTTTTAAAATAAACTTGAATTTCTTTTTTAGTAAAAACATCGTGCAAAGTAAGCACATCATAAACTACACCATCAATTTCTTTTAAGCTTTGAAAGCGCATGCTGTAATCGGAAAAATGCGTGTCTATGTATTCGTATTGCTCACCCACATTTTGCACTTCGATGGCCGTTTCATGGCTTAATCCTGGCTCTTTATTAAAAGAAAACATCACTCTACCTTTTTTTGTTTTTCTTTTTGTTAAAATACTCTTTTACAGGCTTTTTCTTTTCGGGTACGACTTGCGCAAAACGCGCGCGTAATTCGGCGGCCTTGGCATCTTTTTCTTCTTCTTGTTTTTGCAAACGTAATTTTTCCGATGCCTTGGCAAAATCTACTAAATTATCATCGTACATGGCCTAACCCACCCCAAAAAGTTGGTGTAATATACTCGCCTTTGTTCTTGATAGAAATGCCCATGCTTGCCTTACCCATTTTGGCGGTTTTGCCAGAACTCAAAACCCAGCTTAGTCACCACACTACAGTATTACTCAGCGCCGAACCCGGCGCGGGCAAAACCACCGCAGTACCTTTGGCCTTACTGTCTGAGTCTTGGCTAACAGGTAAAATTTTGATGCTGGAGCCAAGGCGCATGGCCGCGCGCAACGCCGCACAGTTTATGGCCAAACAGCTGAATGAAGAGGTTGGGCAAACAATCGGCTACCGCATTCGCCTAGAAAGTAAAATCAGCGCGCAAACCCGAATTGAAGTCGTAACCGAAGGCATTTTGACTCACCTACTGCACAGCGACAGCAGCCTAAGCGGCTACAGCCTGATTATTTTTGACGAGTTTCACGAGCGTAATTTGCATTCGGATTTAGGCTTGGCTTTAGCCTTATCTTGCCAAGCGTTATTGCGTGATGATTTAAAAATTTTAATTATGTCGGCAACGCTCAATGGCCAAGATTTAAGCCGTGCGCTGAAAGCCCCATTGTTGCAATGTCCAGGAAAAAGCTACGCACTGCAACTGCAATATCGCCCACAGCCTATTCATAACAACGACCTTATCAGCCATTGTTATCGCGCCATTTTAGAGGTGTTAAATCACCCAGGTGATATTTTAGTTTTTTTACCCGGTCGAAAAGAAATTGAACGCCTTGCTGAAAAACTTCAAGAAAACCACGAGCTAATAGCGCTGCCCCTGCACAGCATGCTCAACGATGTCGAACAAAAACGAGCACTGGCGCCGCAAGAAAAACGCAAAGTTATTTTGGCCACCAATATCGCCGAAAGCGCCCTAACCATTGATGGCGTTCGCATTGTTATTGATTCTGGGCTGGAGCGGCGCAATGAGTTCCATTTAAGTTCAGGTCTGAATGAATTGGTTACGGGCCGCATTGCCAAAGCCTCTTGCATTCAACGCGCAGGACGCGCCGCGCGGCAAGCCGATGGTTTGTGCGTGCGCCTCTACAGCGAAAGCCAATACGCAAGCTTTGACGACGCTATCACCCCCGAAATATTACACAACGACTTAGCGCCACTTTTGCTGGAGCTTCATCATTGGGGTGTGGCCGCCAACGAGTTATTTTGGCTAACCCCCCCTACGGAGGCCGCGCTCAACCAAGCCCAAGATTTACTCATTAAACTGGGCATGATCGACCCTAAGAATAATCATCTTACCGAACATGGCAAAGGCTGCGCACAACTAAATTTAGAGCCGCGCCTAGCACATGCCCTATATAAAATGCACAGCCTTGGGCAGGGAAAAATAGCCAGCGAAGTGCTGGCACTGCTGCAAGAGTACAACAAAGGAAAAAACCGCAGCGATGATTTTTTACGCTTATGGCAAAACGCCAAAGAAGATCGAGCATTGTGGCAAAATCGCATTCAGCCATTAGCACAAAGCTTATTGCACAGCGCCAAAAACAGGGCTCTAAAAATACCCATCCAGCTCGACGATCAGGATATTCCCGCGTTAACTTTAGCGTTGGTTTATCCCGATCGCATCGCTCAAAGGCGCAAAAACAGCGAGGATTTTTATCTAAGCAATGGCCGAGGCGCAACCCTCAAACAAGACTCCGATCTTATTCGGGCCAGCTATCTTATCGGCCTTGAGCTCAGCCTTAATAAAAGTGCTTTGGTGCATTTAGCCATCGAACTACCAGAGCGATTACTGGCAACGCTTGAATCTATTAGCCCAGAATTATTTTCTCAAGATACACGAATTGGCTTTCAAGAAAACGGCCAATATCTGGCTTATAGCCATAAAAAAATCGGTACTTTAATACTGGAAAGCCAAAAACTCCCAAGCTTAAATGCACAGCAATGGCAAAGCGCATGGCGCGCGTATATTACAGAAAAAGGTCTGAGTTTATTTACCTGGGACGATGCGGCGTTGCAAATCAAAAATCGACTGCACTATGCTTACTCGTATTTAGGTGAACGCTGGCCCAAAGTCGATGATGCCAGCTTACTGGATAACCTAGATGCTTGGTTATTGCCGCTCTTACAAGATGCGCGTCATGGTAAGGATTTAGCCAAAATCTCTGTGCACCAGGCGCTTGAAAATCTTTTAGATTGGTCGCAAAAAAATGAATTAGAACGCCTTCTGCCCACCCAGATAAAAGTTCCAAGTGGTTCACTGGTGAAAATAGACTATCAGCACAACCCGCCCGTATTGGCCGTAAAATTACAAGAAATGTTTGGCTATGAAGGGCAACCTGCGGTGTTGGATGGCAAACTGCCACTTTTAATTCATCTGCTTTCTCCCGCGCAAAGGCCATTACAGGTTACCGCCGATTTACCTCACTTCTGGCGCAATACTTATCAAGCCGTGCGTAAAGACATGCGCGGCCGTTACCCCAAACACCCTTGGCCTGAAGACCCATTACAGGCCACGGCCACCAAACTCACTAAAAATAAAATAAATAGTCATCCCTAATGTGGCTTAAGCAAGATAAAAATTTAAAGAAGTAATTTGACTGCGGCTAAAAAAGTTACCACTTCAAAGGCGCGCTTTATCAAAGCATTACCCGCCAAAATAGAAGAATGCGCGCCCAAAAAACCGCCGATAAGCGAGCCTACAAGCAGAGCAGGCAACCAGCTCCACTGCACAGGCGCCATCACGCCCATACTTAATGCCCCTGTGGCATTCCACACTAGCCCCACTCCCACCATGGTAATAGCTACGGCTTTTTTGTAATCCAACCCAAACCAATACACCAGCCACAAAGTCACAAATAAACCACTGCCTGCTGACAGCGCGCCGTTCATAAAGCCAAAACTAAAAAGCACCAACGCCCCCAAAAAATAGCCTTTTAAGGTACGATTTTTGGCTTGAGCTTCTTGCCCTAAATGGGGTTTAAACACCGAATACAGCACTAAGGCCAAGGTCAGCACTCCTAAGGCTTTTTGTGCGTAGCGCGGATTCACATCCAAAATAAAGAGCACGCCCACCAGCACCGCAGGCGCACCGACAGCACAAACCAGTAGCAAAAGCCCTAGGTCCAAATGCCCCTCTTTAAGATGACGCGCGGTCGCTCCTGCTCCCAGTGCCACAGTGGCGATTTTATGGGTGGCTAAAGCCAGCGGAAAAGGCAAGCCCAAAAAAATCAGGGCGGGCAGTTGTATTAAACCCGCGCCGCCCCCAGCTAGGGCAGAGAACCAATTGGCAACCAATGCCACCAGAAAAAGTACGATTTGTTCGGTATAATCCATACAACACTCAAATGGAGAAAATTATGCAATACGCCCTGTACTACTTCGACTCTTGCCCTTACTGCCAGCGCGTACTTAAAGTTTTGCCTGAGCTTAAAGTGAAAGTTGAAAAACGCAACGTCAAAGACGAACCCAAATGGCACCAAGAAAAGCTCGACGCTACTGGCTCAAGCCAAGTGCCCTGCCTGAAAATTACCAGCAGCCAAGGCCAAGTGCAGTGGTTGTTTGAGTCGATGGATATTATCCATTATCTGCAAAAACAATCGGCTTAATGCGGCAATAATTTGGGGGCAAGCGCTTTTAATTGCGCTTCGCGCTCCAGCCAATCGGGCAGGCATTCTTGCATCATCGCTTTAAAGCCTGCGCCATGATCAAAATGCTTTAAATGACAAAGCTCATGCACCACCACCAGCTCCAACAACGTCTCGGGCAGCTGTATTAAATTCAAATTTAAATTAATAGTACCGCGCAAGGATAAACTGCCCCAGCGCGAGCGCATTTTTTTTACCCGCAATATCGGGCGCATCTTGGCGTAGGAGGCGAACTTTGGCCACCAGCGCGAAATCATCTGTTCGTAATCGTGCAGTGCCATCTGTTTAAGCTGCTGCTCGATCAATTTTTTCGCCGAAAGCGCACCTAGCCCTTGAGGAATCCACAAAATCTGCTGCGAAAAAAGCACTTCATTAAAAGCGCTTTCCTCCACGTTCAGCGTACGCCCTTTAAATAAAATCTCGGTTAAAGGCCGCTGTTGCTGCGCTTGCAAACTCACACGTTTTTCTTGCAACCAAGCACTGTGCTGCTGCACAAAAGCCAGCACCTGTACTTTGGGCGTGCCATAAGGAATGCGCAGCTCGATTTCGGCTTTGAGGTTGAGACTTAAACGCAGGCTTTTGCGCTTTTGTACCTGAAGGTGCACCAGCACATCTTCTTGTCCAAGACGTAAGGTGAGGACTTGCCGCTGTAGACTGCGAGTATTCATGTTAGGATGGGCGCTATTTTTTGCGGAGGCATGTATGTCGGAACTCAATGATATCCCATCTTTAACCGAAGACGAATTGGAAACCTTAGGCGTGCTGCTCGAAGACGAAGCTGAGCGCCAAGACAGCTTTGATTTTTTTGCCATTCACGGGCTAATTACCGCGCTGATTGCAGGCCCCAACGACTTCGACGTCAAACTCGTGTGGGAACTGGGCTTTGAAGAACAGCTGGGTTTTTCCAAAGCCGACAAAGACAAAGTCAATGCGCTGTTTTTAAAACTGGCCAAAGAAATTCAAGCCTGGCTAGACAGCGGCCAAGATTTCCCTGTGCCCTGTGAGCTGACACTGATCGAAGACGAAGACAGCGAAGAATCCCCTATTGAAAGCTGGGCGCTGGGCTTTATGACGGGCGTATTGGTCGATGAGGAAAAATGGTACGCACGCGAAGAGGAAAAAATGGCTCAGCATTTATTCCCCATAATGTACGCTTCTGGCCTATTTATGGAAGAACCCGAAATGGCCGAGATCGACGAAGACATCGAGCTTTCCGACCAAATGTGCAGCAACATTCCCGCTGCGGTAATAGAGCTTTATTTATTACTGCACGCGCAGTAATCGCGTGCATAACTGGGCAAAAAAGGGCGCTAAGGATTCAGCCGCCCTATTTGCCACACTCCTTGCTCTAGGCAGTATTCCACCCGATCGTGCAAACGATTCGCGCCGCCTTGCCAAAACTCCATACGACTGGGCTTCACTCGATAACCACCCCAAAAATCAGGCAGTGGCACTTCCTCTTGGGCAAAGCGCGCTTGGGCTTGCGCAAACTGTGCTTCTAAGGTGGCGCGGTCTTTTAAAGGCTGGCTTTGCGCCGATGCCCAGGCCCCCAGCTGACTATCGCGTGGACGTGAGTGAAAATAAGCTTGGCTTTCGGCGCGGCTCAGTTTTTCGACCTGCCCTTGCACCTGCACTTGGCGCTCCATGTTAATCCAAAAGAAATGCAAACTGGCCAAGCCCGCAGCGCCCAAGTGCTGCCCCTTGTGGCTGTTGTAATTGGTAAAAAATAAAAATCCTTCCTCGTCATAGGCTTTGAGCAGTACCACGCGCTGCCACGGCTGCCCCAGCGCATCCACCGTAGCCAAGGTCATAATATTGGCTTCAAGCGGGCCGGTGGCGCGGTATTCTTCAAACCAGGCATGAAACTGAGTTAAAGGATGTTCAGCCACTTTGCTTTCATCCAAATGCCCTTGCGTGTACGAACGACGAACATCCCACAAATTAACCATATCAATCTCCAAGAAATTCTGTGTTGCTTTTTGCTATTATGCCGCAACTTTATTTTGGGGTTCATAGCATGGATCAAAACTTTCCCACCGCCTCGTTATGGCGACGCCTTGCGGCCTTGGCTTACGACAGTTTGGTGGTTCTTGCCTTGTATATTTTGGCAGGCTTTATTATCAACGGTATTTACTACCCTACCCATAATGGCCAGTTCGTTGGCGAACTGCCGCGCCCAATTGCCTTCTCATTATTTTTTTGCGTGTGCTTTTTTTATTACAGTCATTCTTGGCGAAAAATTGGCCAAACCATCGGCATGAAGGCTTGGCGCATTAAACTGGTTAATGTTGAAAATAAACCCATTCAACTGAGCCAATGTATGCTGCGTACAGGCATGGGGTTGTTTTCTTTAGTGCTTGCAGGTCTTGGTTTTTGGTGGGCTTTGGTGGATAAAAAACAACGTACTTGGCACGACATAGCCTCATTAACCCGCGTGGTTTATATCCCAAAAGACATGGCTAGCCCGCTTTGCGCAACAAATAAAATCCTGCGGAAAAACAAATAGCCGTAGGCACTAGGGTCGCGAGCAAAGGCGGCAGCCCGAGTAAAATACTGGTTGGTGCGAGTAGCTCCTCGGTGTATTTAAACGTCAGCCCTACCATAATGCCCAAGAAAATCCGAAAGCTGGGGCTGACCGAACGCAGCGGGCCAAAAATAAACGAAATCCCCAAGATCACCAGGGCAAAAGCGCCCAGGGGTTGATTTACTTTCGACCAAAACGACAGCAAGTATTTGTCGGCGTTTAAGCCTTCTTTTTTCAAATAGCTGGCGTATTCATACAAATCGGAAATCGCCATATCGCGCGGCTCGTACATAATGACGTTCAAGCCACGAGGGGTGAGTTCACTGCGCCACTGGTCGCTTGGTGCAACGATACGTTCCGTTTTATCAGGGAAAATACGTAGTGTTTCGCTTTGCTCAAGCTGCCACGCGCCTTGCTCGTACACAGCCTGTTTGGCGTAACGCACGCTTTGCAATTCTTTATTTTGATCAAA
>JBDKHD010000052.1:0-7796 GCA_039797885.1 Pseudomonadota bacterium | reverse complement strand
CGGTTGAGGGCAAAAAACAGACTTAAAACCAAGACAACGATAATCACTCCAAAACCCAAAGTGAGTTTTAGAGCCAAACTGAGACCCTTGTGCATATACCACCCTTGATGAGACTGCTGTGCATTTTCTATTCTTATGGGAGGGAAGTTATAGCAACGCATACTTGTCGCAAAAAGACCGCTGTGTACGAAAAATGACTCAGATCAAGAAACGAACGTGGTATTACCTTTCCTTACAACTCAAGGCCTTAACCGGGGCATAACTACGGCGGTGTATGGCGCAAGGGCCTAGGCGCTGTAGCGCTTCTAAATGCGCAGCCGTGCCATAGCCTTTGTGTTTGGCAAAACCGTAGCCTGGGTAAAGCGCGTCTTGTTCAACCATATCGCGGTCGCGGGCGACCTTGGCCAAGATGGATGCAGCGGAGATGCTTTCCACAAGGGCATCGCCTGAAATGATGGCGGTAGCGTCCATGCTGAGCTTGGGCAGCCTGTTGCCGTCCACCAAGGCATGTAGGCAGGGCAAGGTTAGCCCCGCTACCGCGCGACTCATGGCCAGCATCCGCGCATTGAGGATATTCAAGCGGTCGATTTCCTCGACACTGGCCTTGGCGATGCAAAAGTCCAAGGCCTTGGCACAGATCTCCTCAAAAAGCTGCTCGCGCTTTTTCTCGCTGAGTTTCTTGGAGTCGTTTAAGCCTGCAATAGGCTGACTGGGGTCGAGAATCACAGCGGCGGCGAAAACATCACCACACAAAGGGCCCGCGCCTGCCTCATCCACACCGCAATAAGGCCTACCCAGCACGATAAGCTGCTGTTCTATTTCGACTAATGCCATAACTTTCTCCTCGTGATTATTTCGCCGCCTTCTGCCACTTCTACCGCCTTTGCCTTTGCCTTAAACGCAGCTGGCGTCAAAGCCTACACTCGCGCGGCTACCTTTCGGTACACAATCCGCAGACACGCTGTGAATACATCCTTGTACGCTCTCTGTTGCCATCGATCCCCAGGATGGGGTGAATGCCGCGCTTGTCGGGAACAAGAAGCGGCCATGGCAACAGAAGGTCTGCTCTTTGTGTACCGAAACGCCTTGCTCGTTGCGGCTTTGCACGCGGTGTAAGCCGAAACGGCTGCTGAGCCTTCCACGTCTTGGCGATGTTTGCTGGATGCGTAAGCTTACTGGCCGAGTGGGGATCACCTGAAGAAACCGTATGCGGCATGGATGCCGCATCCGAGCCCCCAAGGATGGGTTCACGGCGTGTTTCGGAAGGTGATACCCACTGCAAGGCACGGCAAGCGTTGTTATGGCCAAACACAATAGCGCAAAGGTGCAGCTTAATCCGAAAGGTAGCCGCACAGCCAAAGCGGCTAAACAGCGGTTGGGGCAACAAAAAAGCCGAAAGGTAGTCGCGTGAGTGCAGGCTTCAACGCCAGCGCAGTTTAAGGCGGAGGCGCAGGGCAAAGGCTCGGTAAGAGGGTTAAGGCAGCAGCGCCGCTACGGCCTGTGCGGCTTTCGCATCGGCATCGCATTTGAGGCTCAAGTGCAGCGCCATAAACTCTTGCGCGAGGTGGGCTTTTTCGGTTTCGTCATCCAGGCGTTTGAGCACGGCTTGGCTGAGTTTGGCCACGGTGGCGTCTTGTTGCAGCAGTTCAGGAACCAGCTCTTTATTGGCCAGCAGATTGGGCAAGGATACCCAAGGGCGGCTAACCATGCGTTTTAAAATGGCAAAGGTCAGGCTCGACATGCGATAGCTCACCACCATGGGGCGCTTCATCAGCATGGCTTCCAGCGTGGCCGTTCCCGAGGCCAGTAAAATGACATCGGCGGCGGCCATGCACTGGTGCGATTGGCCATCGATCAAGGTGACAGGCAGGTCGGCATAGGCTTGCAGCTGTGTGCGAATTTGCGCTTGGCGCGCGGCGTTGGCGCAAGGAATGACAAATTGCAACTGGGCGTTGTGGCGGCGCAGCTCTTGGGCGGTTTGCAAAAACAGCTCGCCAAGTTTGGCCACCTCACCGGCGCGACTGCCAGGCATCAGGCAGACCACAGGGCGTTGTGCATCCAAACCTAAGGCGTTGCAAGCTGGGGCTTTGGGCGTGGTAAGCGGGATTTTATCGGCCAGATGGTGGCCGACAAAGGCCACAGGCACTTGGTGATCTTGGTAAAACTGCGCTTCAAAGGGAAAGAGCGTCAGCATCAAATCCACGGCGCGAGCAATTTTAAACACGCGCTTTTGCCGCCACATCCACACCGAGGGGCTGACATAATGCACGGTTTTAATGCCGAATTTACGCAGGGTTTCTTCCAAACCCAAATTGAAATCGGGGGCATCGATGCCGATGAAAACATCGGGGGGATTGGCCTGCCAGTGCTGAATCAGATTGCGGCGAATTTTGATCAGCTCAAAAATCCGCCCCAGCACTTCCACCAGCCCCATCACCGATAGGCGCTCCATCGGCACAAAGCTATCCATGCCCTGAGCTTGCATCAAGGGGCCGCCTATACCTTCAAACTGCGCCTGCGGATAGCGTTTTTTAAGCTCGGCGATTAAACCTGCGCCTAGCATATCGCCCGAAGTTTCCCCCGCCACCAGAGCAATGCGCATCAGCGAATGATTCCGCGCGCGGCGATATCGAGGCTGGCAATCAGCAGATTGACCTCAGGGAACTCTTGCGCCATCTCGGTCAGTTTGACGTGCGCCTCAACCATGGTGTGGCCTTGGCGATAGAGAATTTTATAAGCGTTACGCAACGCACTGACGGCCTCTGGGCTAAAGCCACGGCGTTTTAAGCCTTCGGTATTGATGCCATGAGGGACAGCAGGATAGCCCTGCGCCATCACATAAGCGGGCACGTCTTTTAACACTACCGAGCCACCGCCGCACATGGAATGCGCGCCAATGTTGCAGAACTGATGCACCTGCGACGCGCCACCTAAAATGGCGTAATCGCCAATGGATACATGGCCTGCGATGTTGGTGTTGTTGGCGATGATGCAGTTGTCACCGACCACGACATCGTGAGCAATATGGACATTGACCATAAAGAGATTACCGCTGCCCACCGAGGTGACGCCTTTGTCTTGTGCCGTACCACGATGGATGGTGCAAGATTCACGAATGACGTTGTTGTCACCTATAACCAAGCGCGTAGGTTCGCCTGCGTATTTTTTATCTTGGCAATCTTCACCCACACTGGCGAACTGAAAAATACGGTTGTTTTTGCCAATCACAGTCGGGCCTTTAATAACCACGTGCGGGCCGACTACTGTGCCTGAGCCAATCTCAACCTGAGCGCCAATGATGCTGTAAGGGCCAATTTCGACGTCGCTTGCGATCTTGGCGGAGGGGTCAATTATTGCGGTTGCGTGAATCATGCTTGCTCCAATTCGCGTGCAGCGCTGGTGATTTCTGCTTGGCACACCACTTCTCCATCGACCAGTGCCTTGCATTCAAATTTCCAAATTCCACGACGACCATTTAAATAGCGTGCTTCCATACAGAGCTGGTCGCCTGGAATGACGGGTTTGCGAAAACGCACATGCTCAGCACCTGCAAAATAATAAACAGTGCTGTCTTTGCGTTGATCTTCCATCAGGATAAGCCCCAGTATCCCCGCTACTTGTGCCATGGCTTCTAATATCAGCACACCTGGCATAATAGGATGACCTGGAAAATGACCATTAAAAAAATCTTCGTTAATGGTCACATTTTTATAAGCGCGAACCACGGGACCGCCTTCGGCCTGCAAATCCACGTCCTGAATACGATCCACCAATAAGAACGGATACCTGTGCGGTAAAAACTCCTGTACTCGTTGGATCTCAGTCTTCGCCATGCGTTTTCGCCTCTAGCTGTTTTTCAATCTGTTGTAAGCGTCTGGCCATGTCATCGAGATGGCGGAAACGCACCGCATTTTTACGCCACTCCTTCGAGGGCATTTGCGGAATACCCGACGAGTACACGCCCGGCTCTTTAATGGAATGGGTAATCATGCCCATGCCCGTAATCTGTACGCCATCCACAATATTTAGATGGCCTGCCATGCCCACACCGCCTGCAATGATGCAGTGCTTACCAATCACGGTACTGCCTGAAATGCCCGTACAAGAGGCAATGGCCGTACCTTGACCAACTTGCACGTTGTGCGCAACTTGAATCAGGTTATCGATAATCACATGGTCGGCAATGACGGTATCGCCCAAAGCACCACGGTCGATGCAGGTGTTGGCACCTATTTCAACATGGTTACCAATACGCACTCCGCCTAGCTGGGCGATTTTTTGCCACTGACCTTTGTTGGGGGCAAAGCCAAAGCCGTCTGCCCCCAAGACCGTGCCTGAATGTACAGTCACATGATGGCCAAGCACCACATCGTGGTAGAGCGTCACATTGGCATGCAGCAGGCCGTGTTCACCGACGACACAATGATCGCTGATGACCGTGCCCGCCTCGATGCGGCAGTGGTCACCAATCACGCAGTGCTCACCGATGACGACATGGGCACCGATGCTGACGTTTTGGCCAATTTTGACCGTCGCGGCGATGCAGGCACTGGCGTGAATGCCCACCTGAGCCTTGGGGCTGTTATCAAAGAGCACGGTCGTTAACGCAAAAGCCAGATAAGGATTGGGCACAATTAAGGCCGCACAAGGGGTTTCGCTGGCCAAATCAGGGGCGACAATCACCGCACTGGCCTGCGTGCTGGCCAGTTGGCTGCGGTAGCTGGGGTTGGCTAAAAAGCTAACCTGCCCGGCCTGTGCATTTTCTAGGGTTTGCACTGCATGAATCAGGGTGTGCTCATCGCCCTGTAAGGTCGCGCCCAAATGACGCGCCAATTCGCCCAAAGTTATCTGCATCGTGCGTCTCTGTTCTTAATTATTTTTTGCTGGGTTTGTCGGCTTTGGCTTTGACGCTAGCGTTCAAACGCTCAATTAATGCCTTGGTTAAATCGCTTTCAGGGTTGGTGTACACCACCGCACCGGCTTGCATTACCACGTCATAGCCACCGGCGTCGATCAGGGCTTTCAGCTCTTTTTCCAGTACGGGCAATTGCGTTTGCAGAAACTCTTGTTTCCACTTGCCTTCCAATTGCTGAATTTTTTGTGCGTAAAATTTAAATTCCGAGGCTTTTTCTTCGTGCGAGCTGGTCAGCTTACGACGCTCCTCTTCGCTCATTACGTCGCCTTCTTTCTCGGCTTTTTCTTTCATTTTCAGCAATTCAGCTTGCAGCGCCTTGAGTTTATCGACATCGGCCTTATTGGCTTTTTCAAAATCCTTGATGGAAGTTTTTGCTGCATCCGACATAAAGAGCGCACGCTCCATATCCACCACTGCGACCTTACCTGTGCCAGCTACCGCAAATTGAGTTAGCAAACCCAGCACTAATGCACTTAATACACGCATGTCTTACTCCTGATTATTATGATTAAAATACTTGTCCTAACGAGAACTCGAAGCCTTCGGTACGATCGCCATCCTTCTTATTCAATGGGAATGAATAGGTAAAGGTCAGCGGGCCAATCGCGGTAATCCAAGTGACGCCCACCCCCGTACTGTAACGCAACTCGTTCATGTCTACGCCTTCACTACAAAAAGGATGCGCAGTGAAACTTGGGACATCTTGATCATGCGGCACATAGCATTTATCGGTGAAGGTATTACCTGCATCGAAGAACACTATGCTACGCACTGAACTGCGATCTTCAATAAAGGGAAATGGGAAAATCAGTTCCACACTGCTCTCTACTAAAATGTTACCGCCCATGGCTTGCGGACGATAGAGATAATAAGGCGAGGTTGCCGTTGCTCCGCCATCACCTTGGTTGTAGATGGGTTTGTATTGATTGGGGTTGCTCACTGCCACCACTTCGCCCTTGTCGTTGGTGACATAGAGTAATTTCGGCGCGGAGCTATCGACAATAGGCAGGCCCAAATTGTCGGTGGCAAATTGGATATTACCACTGCTGTTGGTGGCCACCGTATCCACCACGGTATAACGCGGTAAACCCTGCGGTCCTAAGCTGGAAATGCGCCAACCGCGCACCGAACCTACGCCACCTGAGCGGAAGTTTTTAAAGAAGGGCAAGCCACTAACATCGCCATAGCCGTTGCCATAGCCCAAATCACCGCGCAAACGCAACGCCCAGTCACCGACCAAGGAAATGTAGTAGTTGGTGGTGTAACCGAGCTTATACCAAGTTAAATCACTGCCAGGCACAGACACATCCGCAGACACTTTATGCTCGATACCTGCGGTGGGGAAAATGCCACGGTTTAAGCTGGAATAACGCCAGTTCAAGCCCAAAGTAAATTCATCAAAAACGCTGCCTCTTTCATTTAAGAAATCGGAAATTTCCCAAGGCACTGTGCTACCTGGAAAAATCTCGGTGTTGGCGGCGCCTAAAGAAAAAGACAAACGCTGACGATTGGAGATTGGATAGCCAAAAGTGACGTTGCCACCGTAGACGTTGGTTTGATAATCGCTGACGCTGGCCAAGCCTGCATAGTCGGTTTTACGGTAATAAAAATTAAAGCCACGGCTGACACCGTCAATGGTGTAGTAAGGATTTAAATAAGAGAAATTGTAGGCTTGGGTGTAGTCGTTTTTCTGCACGCCCAAGGACATGCGATTGCCCGTGCCCATAAAGTTATTTTGGCTAACACTTGCGCCTAAAATCAGGCCGCTGCCGCCTGCGTAACCGATATTAAAATTGAGGCTGCCGCTTAATTGTTCTTCGACATCGTAATTGATATCGATCATATCGTCTGTACCCACCACGATCGGTGTTTCGACATTCACGGTTTTAAAGAAACCCAGCTGATTTAAACGGGTTTTGCCTGCATCTATTTTTTCAGTGGAAGCCCAACCGCCTTCCATTTGCACCATTTCGCGGCGCAGTACTTCGTCCTTGGTGGAGGAATTGCCAGTGAAATTAATATTGCGTACATAAGTACGTTTGCCAGGCTCGACAAAGAAGGTTAAATCCACGGTGCGGGCGCTGTCGTCGATTTTCGGAATGCCATCGACCTTGGCAAAAGTATAACCGTCGTTGCCCAAACGTTTGGTCATTAATTCCGAGGAAAAGGTTACTTTGGCGCGCGAAAAATTATCGCCGTCTTTTAATAAAACTAAACGATTTAAATCTTCTTCAGGTGCAGCCAGATTGCCTGCCAATTTAATGCCTTTGATTTTATAAAGCTCACCTTCGGTGATATTGACAGTGATGTACACCCCCTCTTTATCGGGCGACACCGAAACCTGTGTGGATTCGATATTAAAACGAATATAACCACGATCGAGGTAAAAAGAGCGCAGTGTTTCTAAATCGGCGGCGAGTTTTTCACGGCTGTATTTATCATCACTGGCATACCAAGACCAAAAATTGGTGGTTTGCAGTTTTAATTGTTTGAGCAGCTCTTCTTCTGCAAAGATTTGATTACCTATGATATTGATGTCGGCAATGCTGGCCACGTTGCCTTCTTTAACTTTTATATTAAGCGCTACGCGGTTACGCGGCAGAGCTTCCACCTCGGTGCTAATGTTGGCATCGTAACGACCTTGCGCCACATATTGACGTTCAAGCTCCAGCGCAATGCGCTCTAAGGTTGAACGCTTAAACACCAAGCCTTCGGCCAAGCCCGATTGTTTTAAACCAGAGAGCAAGGCGTCGGATTGAATGGCTTTATTGCCTTCAATATTGATTTTGGTGATGGTGGGTAATTCCACCAGCTGCACAATCAGCACATTGCCATCGCGCAGCAATTTGATGTCATCAAACAAGCCTGAGCGAAACAAGGT
>JBDKHD010000051.1:0-3491 GCA_039797885.1 Pseudomonadota bacterium | reverse complement strand
GTGTGGGGCTTCCCCATGTGAGAGTAGGTCATCGTCAAGCTCTTAAACAAAACCCCGCTAGGATTTCCTGGCGGGGTTTTTCTTTTGGGGGATTTTTAGCCTGATTAGCCTGAAAGGCCGCCGCTACGGCAAATTTGCCGTTAAATGCTGTTGAATAAAGATGGCGGCCACTGGCCGCCGCTACTTGATGCGTCGTGCAAAAAACAAATTCTAAGCGCCCAGCGCCCAACGCCCAACGCCCAACGCCCAACGCCCAACGCCACGCCCAACGTCATCCCAAAATGGGCTTTAGAAAATGCCCAGTAAAGGAGCCTTTTATCTTGGCCACGTCTTCGGGGGTACCTTGGGCTATGATATGGCCGCCCTTGGCGCCGCCTTCAGGGCCAAGATCAATAATCCAGTCTGCGGTTTTAATAACATCTAGGTTGTGCTCTATCACTACAATGGTATTTCCCGCATCGCGCAGCCGGTTGAGGACGGTCAGCAGTTGCTGAATGTCGTAAAAGTGCAGCCCTGTTGTCGGCTCGTCGAGAATATAAAGCGTGCTGCCCGTGTCGCGTTTGGAGAGCTCTTTGGCAAGCTTAATACGCTGTGCTTCGCCTCCTGAGAGGGTAGTGGCTGCTTGCCCCAGCTTTATATAGCTTAAACCTACATCCATTAGCGTTTGCAGCTTGCGCGCCAGTGCAGGGATGGCATCGAAGAAGCTGCGCGCATCCTCTACGGTCATCTCCAGTACTTCGTGGATGTTTTTGCCCTTGTAGCGGACTTCCAAAGTTTCTCGGTTGTAGCGTTTGCCTTTGCAGGTGTCGCAGGGCACATAAATATCAGCCAAAAAGTGCATTTCGACTTTGATAACGCCATCACCTTGGCAGGTTTCACAACGGCCACCGCGCACGTTAAAGGAGAAGCGCCCAGCCTTATAGCCACGAGCCCGTGCTTCTTGCGTCCCTGTGAATAGATCGCGCACTGGGCCAAAAATGCCCGTGTAGGTGGCGGGGTTGGAGCGTGGCGTACGTCCGATTGGGCTTTGATCGATATCAACGACTTTATCGAGCAAATTTAAGCCCTCGATGCGCTCGTAGTCAGCGGCTTTTAAGGTGCTTGCGCCATTTAAGGTGGTGGCAGCTAAAGGCAATAGGGTGCGATTGATCAGGGTTGATTTGCCTGAACCTGATACCCCTGTGATGCAGGTCATCAAGCCCAAGGGTAGTGTCAGTGTGACGTTGTTAAGGTTGTTGCCCTTTGCTCCCGTGAGCGTCAGAACTTTATCTGAGTTGAAGGGCAGGCGTTGTTTGGGAATCGAGATGCCTTGCACGCCCGACATATACTGTCCTGTGATGGAGGCGGGGTTGGCAAAGACCTCTTTGGGGGTGCCTTGCGCAATAATTTGCCCGCCGTGCACGCCTGCGCCCGGGCCGATATCGATGAGGTAATCGGCGTTGCGGATGGCATCTTCGTCGTGCTCAACCACAATCACGGTATTTCCTAGATCACGCAGATGGAAAAGCGTTTTTAGTAGCCGCTCGTTATCACGCTGATGCAAACCGATGGATGGCTCATCGAGAATGTACATAACACCTACCAAACCTGCGCCAATTTGTGACGCTAAACGAATACGCTGAGCCTCGCCGCCTGAGAGCGTTTCGGCGCTGCGATTTAAGGTCAGGTATTCCAAGCCGACATTGACCAAAAATTGCAGGCGGTCGCGGATTTCTTTAAGGATTTTTTCGGCAATTTCGCCCTTATTGCCGCTGAGCTTCAACTGGCTGAAGTAGCTGTGCGCTTGCTCAATGGGCATGGCGGTGCAGGCATGAATGGTCTTTTCGCCGATAAAAACATGCCGCGCTTCAGGACGCAGACGAGAGCCTTGGCAGTCTGGGCAGGGCTGCGTGCTTAGAAATTTTGCCAGTTCTTCTTGCACCATGGATGAATCGGTTTCACGGTAGCGGCGCTCTAGGTTGGGCAGAATGCCTTCAAAGGCGTGAGCCTTAATCACTTCGTCGCCGCGTGAATTGACATAATGAAAAGGAATTTCATCTGCGCCACTGCCAAAGAGTAGCAAGTCGCGCTCTTTGCGGTTGAGTGTATTGAAGGGTTTGTCGATATCGAAACCGTAATGCTTGGCTACGGCGCAAAGCATCTGATAATAATAAATTGTGCGCTTATCCCAGCCATTAATCGCGCCTGCGCCAACGCTTAGGCTGGCGTCCAACACCACGCGATCGGGATCAAAATACTGTTTTACGCCTAAACCGTCGCAGCTTGGGCAAGCGCCAGCGGGGTTATTAAAGGAGAACAGTCTCGGTTCGAGTTCGGATAGGCTGTAACCACAGTGCGGGCAGGCAAAACGTGAAGAAAATAACAAGGGATCGGCTTTTTCATCCTCCATAGACTGCACTAAGGCCAAGCCATCGCTTTGCTCCAAGCAGGTTTCTAAAGATTCCGCTAGGCGCTGTTCAATGCCCGCTTTAATTTTAAAGCGATCGACCACCACCTCAATGCTGTGTTTCTTTTTCTTATCGAGGCTGGGTGTGTCGTCGAGGTCGCAAACCAAGCCATTGACGCGCACGCGCACAAAGCCTTGGGCGCGCAAGGCTTCAAATACATGAGCGTGCTCGCCTTTGCGTTCACGCACCACAGGCGCCAAGATCATGTATTTGCCGTCTTCGGGCAGCGCCATGATGCTATCCACCATTTGGCTGACCGACTGGGCTTCAAGTGCAATATCGTGTTCGGGGCAGCGCGGTGTGCCAACGCGCGCAAAGAGTAAGCGCAAGTAGTCGTAGATTTCAGTGACGGTGCCAACGGTCGAGCGCGGGTTGTGCGAAGTGGATTTTTGCTCGATGGAAATGGCGGGTGAAAGCCCTTCGATCAGATCGACATCGGGCTTTTCCATCATGGATAAAAATTGTCGGGCGTAGCTGGAGAGCGATTCGACATAGCGGCGCTGCCCTTCGGCATACAGAGTGTCAAACGCTAAAGAGGATTTCCCCGAACCGCTTAGGCCTGTGATAACCACTAGCTTGTCGCGCGGAATATCTAGGTTGATGTTTTTGAGATTGTGCGTGCGCGCTCCGCGAACTTGGATATGGCTATGACTCATGGCGGCTCAACCGAAAAGAAAGCCGCCAGTATATGCCAAGGCAAGAATGGCTTCAGCTGTTATACAAGGATTCCTTTTCAGGCTTGTTCGTTATTGAACTCTTCAAGATGCTCTTTAGCCCAGTTAACCGCTTGCATGCGATTGCTGACGCCAAGCTTTTTGAACAGATTGTAAATATGAGTTTTGACTGTGTGCATGCTGAGGTTGAGCTTCTCGGCAATGTCCACGTTGGAGGCACCCGTGGCTGTTAAATCTAAAATCTGGCGCTCTCTTTTGGTTAAGAAGGTTTCGCTGACCAAGACCTTTTTGGGCTTTTGCCTAGTGCGGTATAAATAGTCGGCAACGACTTGGCGTGGTAGCCAGCACTCGCCATCAAACAAAGCAGTAA
>JBDKHD010000050.1:0-12537 GCA_039797885.1 Pseudomonadota bacterium | reverse complement strand
GCCATCACGCAGGGCTTGCATGGCGGCTTCCATATCGAAAGTGGGGTGTGTCATAGGTCATCTCTTTTTTGCATAGGATAAAGAAATGACACAGAATTATGAACACTGCCGCCGTCACTTCTTGATAGGCCAACGCATTCTCATGGTTGCCGTAAGCAATGATCAAAAATACCAACTTGGCATATCCGTTTTGCAACTAGCCGGGCGAGGATTTGTGCCGTTCCGATAAACCCAGGGCGCAACGGGATTTTCTTCAGCCCATAAGCCTAATTTGGATTTTTTAGCTTGCGATTGTGCAGTTGAATATTTTTTTCTCAGTGCCAACTCATCTTGGCATTGATAGCTTTCGTACCACCACGCGGCGCCCTCCTTAACCATTTCAAGATTGACCAGCGTACAGTCCTGCAAAAAAACGCTACCCAGAATTCGGCCATATTGATCTCTTTCCTGATAACCGACAGTTACGGTTTTGCCCAGCGCATAACTTTCTAATTTGTCTTTGGCGAGCAAACCGTATTCTTGTGCTGCCTCAGGGGCATCAATACCAGCCAAACGAACTTTCTCGCCATTCACCTTAAAAGTGTCGCCATCCGTGATGGATTGAACTGCCCCAACAATACGCCCACTGCCGACTACATAGCCGCAATGAATTAACGCTTCATCTACGGTTGCATCTGGCTTATCTGCGGATGCGGTGTCTTCTTGTTTTTCAAATTTACAGGCAAGCAAAGTAAACGAAATAATTAAAAGAGTAAGAAATCGAAGGTACATAAATATAGGCCGCATTTAAGATGAGTGGCTTTATAATCTAAAAGCAGGGGCAAACCAATGCTTTTTCACTACCTATCTCTGTGCGACAACAACATCTTAGGGAGGGGATTTTGGCGGCCATCTCTCAACCCCAACGTATTTTGGCTTGTTCCGCGCTACTACCTTTTTCTGAGTTACCGTTAAAGTGGTTCTATCGTGCCAATAACAAGAAGAACTGCCATGACCTCTCTCGTCCGTCTCACCCAGTGCGGCCTCGTTGCTGCACTTTCCACACTTTCCTGCGTCAGCCTTGCGGCGCTGCACGAGCTGCAAGGTCAAAGCCCCAGCGCCATGAGCCTGAGCATTGCCAGTAAAAACATCGCTGGGCAAAACGATAAGATTTTTGTCGATGGTTTAAACCGCGAAGTAAGCCTGCGCGGTTTTAACGTATCTGGCCAGGTGAAATTGGCGCAGTTTGGTTTTCAGCCCTTTGCCAATGTTCAGGATGCGCAGGCCAGTTTTAGCGCGCTGGGCAAAAACACAGGCAGCAATATGGTGCGCTACACCGTGGCATGGGAAGGCATCCAGCCCTCGGCTGGCATGATCGACACCGCTTATTTGGATAATGCGGTGCTTTATATGAAGGCCGCCATCGCCCAAGGCCAATATGTGTTGGTGGATTACCATTCGGATTTGTACAGCCGCCAGACTTTTAAAAGTAATTCCAAAGACACGGGCAATGGCGCGCCAAAATGGGCGGTGCACAGCATAAATGGCAAAGACGATTGCAGCCTACCCTGTGAATTAACTTGGTCGGCACACAAGCTTTCCGACAGCGCGGTGCGTAATGCCATGAAATCTTTTTGGTACGATTTTTATGCGTTAAATGAAAACTTACCCAGCGCCTTTTTGACCTTGCCAAGCAGCAATCAGTGCGCCGACATCAGCGGTGGAAAAATTGCCAATTCCACTGAGATTTTAGCTTGGAGCTGTCATGGCGGCGTAAACCAGCAATGGCAGTACAAAACCACAGGTGAAATTAAATCTCAGGCCAATAGCAATTATTGTTTGGATGTGAATGGTGCTTACACCAGTAACGGCACGCGCATTCAATTATATAAATGCAACGGCACGCGCTCGCAGCAATTTATTTTAGGTAGCAATGGCTTGATGCACAGCGCGCTGGATTTTAATAAATGCTTGGAAAACAGTAGCGGAAAATTAAAACTTTACGACTGCAAAATAGGTAACTCTCAGCAAAAGTTCGGCTTAAAAGCAGTGAGCAATGGCGAAGATTTAGCGGCGAATTTACTTTATGTGCAAAGCGAGTTTGTGTGGCAAATTGGCCAGGTAGCGCAGTATTTAAAAAGCCAGCTTTCCGCTTATGAGTGGGCACATATTTTAGGCTTTGAACCATTGAACGAGCCTTTTGATGGTGGCCTTGGGGCAATGAGCTACGCACAGTTTGACAACCAATTACTCTGGCCTTTTTACCAGCGTGTGCGCGCGCAATTAAATCAAAACGGCATTGCCGATAAACCTGTTTTTGCCGAGCCCATGGTGTTTTGGAGTTCTATAACAGGTGCGGTTGCACCAGCTACAGGCGGCCATTATTTAAATTACAAACCCGGTGATGGCTTTGTATTTACGCCGCATTTTTATGATCAAGCCCGCATGGGAGTAAATAATTTATCCGTTGCGCGCAATGCCGCGTATTTTGAAAATTTGGATTTAATTCGTGATGAGGCGCGCTTTTTAAATACGGCGGTATTTTTATCCGAGTTTGGTATGTGGCTAAACGGCTGGGGGCACACCGATACCGAGCGCGTAGTCAATGGTACTTATCAGGCGATGGAATCTTCGGATCGCGCTCATGGCAAAAATCGTTTTGTCGATTTTTATACGCCCTTAGTCAGCGGTGCGCAGTGGCAATGGGATTATTACTACGATCACCATTACGAGTATCAAAATGGCAACACCAGCATGCTTAAAACGGGGCAAGATGCGTGGAATAATGAAAACTTTTCCGTCATTAATAATTACGCGCAGGGCTACAACATTCATGCGGAATTAGTCGAGCGCGCTTATCCGCGTGCCGTGCAAGGTCGTACGCTGCATTTTGTTTATGAAGGCTTAGTTCCTGATCGCGCTAATTCAGTGATGTCTTACCACAGCATTCGTGCTGGGTTAGCGGGGCAATTTGTTGAAAAAGAATTTTTCCGCAACACCAAATTTGCTTTCCTTGCTTGGCAAGGCCGCAACAGCAATGCGCCAACCGAACTGTATATTCCTCGTCATATCAGCGCGGAAAATCTTGTCGTCGTTACCGATGCGGGCGTATTTAAAAATCTGAGCGTCAATGCACCACTTACTCAAGCTCAGAATGAAGTGGCGCTGATTTCCGACCCCAATAAAGCCCAAGGCGCAGGCCACGTGCTGTTGGTTTGGGATGATGTCGATGCCAGCGAAAACGCTCTAAGCAACCATTTTGCCTTGGCCATAGATGCAGGCGCAGGGCTTAACGACGCCGAGCTGGCGCAAATGCAACAAGCCATCAAGGAACGCCTCGCCAGTAAGCAAAGCCCTGTGTATTTAATCGGCGCGATGACAACAGGGGGCTATGCGGCGGAGAAGTAACAGGCTGGGGAGAATTTCCCGTAGCGGAGGGCATTGCCCTCCACATGGCGCCCAATGCCCAGCATAAAAAAAGGGCGCCGTAGCGCCCTTTTTTGCCTGTCTTGCACTTTTAGCGAATCATCGCGTGGAGGTCTTGCAGGCGGTGTACTTCGGCGATGCCAGGGGAGCGCAGGGCTTCGACTACGGCTTCGGCTCCCGCCAAAGTAGTGGTGTAGTACACTTTTTGGCGTAGCGCGCTACGACGGATGGATGAGGAATCCTCCAGTGCTTGCTTGCCTTCGGTGGTGTTCACAATCAGGCTGATTTCGCCGTTTTTGATCACGTCCACGATGTGAGGGCGGCCTTCGGTGACTTTGTTGATGTGCGTTGCCGTTACACCAGCTTCACGCAGCACCGCCAAGGTGCCCGAGGTGCAAACGAGGCTAAAGCCCAGCTCGACCAAGCCTTTGGCCACAGCCACCACGCCTTTTTTGTCGGCATCGCGCACCGAGACAAAGGCCACGCCTGAGGTGGGCAGCACCGCGCCCGCGCCGAGCTGGGATTTGTAGAAGGCTTCGCCAAAGGTTTTGCCTACGCCCATAACTTCGCCCGTGGATTTCATTTCAGGCCCAAGGATGGGGTCTACGCCTGGGAATTTCACAAAGGGGAATACCGCTTCTTTCACGCTGAAATAGGGCGGGATAATTTCTTTGGTAAAGCCCAGCTCAGAGAGTTTTTTGCCCATCATCACTTTGGCCGCCACGGAGGCCAAAGACGTACCAATGGCTTTGGACACGAAGGGCACGGTGCGAGAGGCGCGAGGGTTCACTTCGATTACATAAACCACACCGTCTTGCAGTGCCAGCTGGGTATTCATCAGGCCGATTACGCCCAGCTCTTGTGCCATCACAGTGACTTGGCGGCGAATTTCTTCGAGCACGTCTTTAGACAGGCTGTAAGTAGGTAACGAGCAGGCGGAGTCGCCAGAGTGGATACCCGCTTGTTCGATGTGCTGCATGATGCCACCGATGACCACTTGCTCGCCGTCGCTGATTACGTCAACGTCGATCTCGATAGCGCGATCAAGGAAGTGATCCAGCAGAACAGGAGAGTCGTTGGAGACTTTTACCGCTTCTTTCATGTAGCGACGTAGTGAGCTTTCATCGCCAACGATTTCCATGGCGCGGCCACCCAATACATAGGAGGGGCGCACGACCAAGGGGTAGCCGATTTCAGTGGCTTTCATGACGGCTTGTTCCGCCGAGGTGACGGTGGCGTTTACGGGTTGTTTCAAGCCCAAACGCTGAATCATTTGCTGGAAGCGCTCTCGGTCTTCAGCGCGATCGATTGCGTCGGTGCTCGTGCCAATGATGGGCACGCCTGCGGCTTCCAGTTCGGCAGCCAGTTTCAGCGGAGTTTGGCCGCCGTACTGCACGATCACGCCTTTAGGGTTTTCTTTGTGCACGATTTCCAGTACGTCTTCGAGGGTCACAGGCTCGAAATATAGACGGTCGGAGGTGTCGTAGTCGGTGGATACGGTTTCAGGGTTGCAGTTGATCATGATGGCTTCATAGCCTTCTTCCTTGGCAGAAAGCGCAGCATGAACACAGCAATAGTCAAACTCGATACCTTGGCCAATGCGGTTGGGGCCACCACCAAGCACGATGATTTTTTCACGAGAAGAGGGGCGAGCTTCGCATTCTTCTTCGTAGGTGGAGTACATGTAGGCGGTATCGGTGGCGAACTCGGCGGCACAGGTGTCTACGCGCTTGTACACGGGGTGAATGCCTAGGCCATGACGGTGTTTACGCACCACCGCTTCTTTCACGCCTAAAAGCTGCGCCAAGCGCGCATCGGAGAAGCCTTTGCGTTTAAGTTTAAACAGCAGTTTAGCGTCCAAGTCTTTTAAGCCAATTTGCGCTACTTGTTTTTCCAACGCGATCAGCTCTTCCATCTGCACCAAGAACCAAGGGTCTACCGCGCAGTAGTCGAAAATTTCGGCACGAGTAAAGCCCGCGCGTATGGCGTCGGCAATGTACCAAATACGATCCGCGCCTGGGGTTTTCAGCTCATAAATGAGCTTGTCTTTGCTTTCAGGTAGGCTGAGGTCAAGCTTGGGATCCAAGCCACTCACGCCCACTTCTAAGCCGCGCAAAGCTTTTTGCAAAGACTCTTGGAAGGTACGGCCAATGGCCATCACTTCACCGACGGATTTCATCTGCGTGGTTAAGCGCGCATCGGCCTGGGGAAATTTTTCAAAGGTAAAACGTGGGATTTTGGTGACGACATAGTCGATGCTGGGTTCGAACGATGCGGGCGTTTGGCCGCCGGTGATGTCGTTAGCCAGTTCGTCCAAGGTGTAACCGACAGCTAGCTTGGCCGCCACTTTGGCAATGGGGAAGCCCGTGGCTTTGGAGGCCAAAGCCGAGGAGCGCGATACGCGAGGGTTCATCTCGATGACCACCATGCGGCCGTCTTTGGGGTTGATACCGAACTGCACGTTGGAGCCGCCCGTTTCCACACCGATTTCACGCAGCACCGCGATGCTGGCGTTGCGCATGATTTGGTATTCTTTGTCGGTCAGGGTTTGTGCCGGAGCGACGGTAATCGAGTCGCCAGTATGTACGCCCATGGGGTCGAAGTTTTCAATGGAGCAAACGATGATGCAGTTGTCGTTTTTGTCACGCACCACTTCCATCTCGTACTCTTTCCAGCCGATCAAAGATTCGTCGATCAAAAGCTCGCGCGTGGGCGACATGTCCAAGCCGCGCTGGCAGATTTCTTCAAATTCTTCTTTGTTGTAAGCGATACCGCCGCCTGAGCCGCCCATAGTGAAAGAGGGGCGAATAATGGCAGGAAAGCCTAAGTCTTTTTGCACAGCCCAAGCTTCTTCCATGTTGTGCGCGATGCCAGCGCGGGGGCTTTCAAGGCCGATTTTGTTCATGGCTTGCACAAAGCGCGAACGGTCTTCGGCTTTGTCGATGGTGTCGGCGTTGGCACCAATCATTTCCACTTTGTATTTGGCCAGCACACCTGCGCTTTCCAATGCCAGCGCGCAGTTCAGCGCGGTTTGGCCGCCCATGGTGGGCAGAATGGCATCGGGGCGTTCTTTTTCGATAATTTTGGTGACGGCTTCCAGCGTGATTGGCTCGATGTAGGTGGCATCGGCCATGGCGGGGTCAGTCATGATGGTGGCGGGGTTGGAGTTCACCAGAATGACGCGATAGCCTTCTTCGCGCAGAGCTTTGCAGGCTTGTGCGCCTGAATAGTCAAACTCGCACGCCTGACCAATCACAATGGGCCCTGCGCCAATAATCAGAATGCTTTTTAGGTCGGTACGTTTTGGCATGGTTTTACTTCCCCTGGGCTTTGTAAGTGGTCATCAGCGCAATAAATTGATCAAACAAGGGCGAGACGTCGTTGGGGCCTGGGCTGGCTTCAGGGTGACCTTGGAAGCTGAAGGCGGGCTTGTCGGTGCGGCACATACCTTGAACGGTACGGTCGAACAGAGAAATTTGCGTCACTTTTAAGGTGCTGGGCAAAGTATCGGCGTCGGCGGCAAAGCCGTGGTTTTGTGAGGTAATCATCACCGAGCCGTCGCTGAGGTTTTGCACGGGGTGGTTAGCACCGTGGTGGCCGTTTTTCATCTTCATGGTCTTGCCACCGCTGGCTAAAGCCAACAGCTGATGGCCCAAGCAGATCCCGAAAATAGGCACATTGGCATCCAAGATTTCTTGGATGGCTTTGATGGCGTAATCGCAAGGTTCGGGGTCGCCTGGGCCATTGGAGAGGAACACCCCGTCTGGGTTCATGGCCAACACTTCGCTGGCGGGCGTTTGTGCAGGGACAACGGTGAGCTTACAGCCACGGTCCACCAGCATACGCAGGATATTGAGCTTCACGCCAAAGTCGTAAGCCACCACTTTGAATTTGGCTTCGCCAAGAGGCGAAAAGCCTTTGCCCAATGCCCAGCTGCCCATGTTCCAAGAGTAGGCTTTTTGAGTGCTGACCACTTTGGCCAAGTCCATGCCCTTGATGCCTGCAAAGCTGCGAGCGGCCTTTAGCGCCTCTTCGGTGTTGGCGTTGTCGCCCGCCATGATACAGCCGTTTAAACTGCCTTTTTCCCGCAGTACGCGGGTCAGGCGGCGGGTGTCGATCTCGGCAATGCCCACCACATTGTTGGTTTTTAGGTAGTCGCCTAAAGATTGTTCGCTACGAAAGTTGCTGGCGAGTAAAGGCAAATCACGAATGATTAAACCCGCCGCCCAAACTTTGCTGCTTTCAGCGTCTTCGGCGTTGACGCCGTAGTTGCCAATATGAGGATAGGTCAGCGTGACCATCTGCTTGCAATAGGATGGATCGGTCAGGATTTCTTGGTATCCGGTCATGGCGGTATTAAAAACCACTTCCCCGGTTGACAGACCTTCGGCACCGATACTGGTACCCAAGAAGATGCTGCCGTCTTCTAATGCAAGAATGGCGGGCGTAGACAAGGTTATTTCCTCGATAGAATGAGATGGGGCACGAGGTAAAGCCTGAGACCGTACGATGCGCACCGGCAAGAATCGTAGGTTGAGAGATCGAGACGCACCAGCACGAGGGAATCTCAGCGTGTTACCTAAATTACCGTTGGGTAAAATTAGGCGCGCATTATATAGACTTTGCTCAGTGATTGGAAATGGAAACTGTCCTTATTGGGTATATTTTCCTTTCGCGACCGTACTGATTTGGGCGAATCTCCTATCAGGCTGTGCACTCAAACGGTGCGCGAACGGTGTCGTTATGCTCGGTTTTGGTGCGGCGCATTTTTGGTGGAATGTCGCAACTCTTTGATTTTATAGAAATTTTCACTATGGCACGGTTGTTGCCAAGCCTCTATTGATTTTCTACTCACATCCGAGGTTTGCTATGTCATCCAAAACTCAAGAACTTGTTAAACAACACCAAGCACAATGGGTGGACTTACGTTTCACCGACACTCTAGGCAAAGAGCACCATGTGACTTTCCCTGCCGAAACCCTCGACGCCGATGCCTTTGAAGAAGGCAAAATGTTCGACGGCTCCTCTATTCACGGCTGGAAAGGCATCGAAGCTTCCGATATGACCTTGCTGCCCGATGACAGCACGGCCGTACTCGATCCTTTCGCTGCCGACCCCACGATTATCGTGCGCTGCGACGTGGTTGAGCCTGGCACTTTGGTAGGCTACGACCGTGACCCTCGCTCTATTGCTCACCGCGCTGAAGCCTATTTGAAATCCACAGGCATTGCCGACACCGCTTTCTTTGGCCCCGAGCCTGAGTTCTTTGTTTTCGACTCGGTCGAATGGCAAAACAGCATGAACAAAGTGGGTTTTGAAATTCACAGCGACGAGGGTGCGTGGGCGACTAACGGCCTAGTAGACGGACGCAACAGCGGCCATCGCCCTCGCGTAAAAGGCGGCTACTTCCCCGTGCCCCCTGTCGATTCACTGCAAGACGTGCGTGCTGCTATGTGCGCCGCGATGAAGTCGGTCGGCCTGCGTATTGAAGTTCACCATCACGAAGTGGCCAATGCTGGTCAGTGCGAAATTGGCGTGCCTTTCAACACTTTGGTGAAAAAAGCCGACGAAGTGCAATTACTGAAATACTGCGTGCACAATGTGGCGCATGAATACGGCAAAACTGCGACCTTTATGCCCAAGCCCTTGGTTGGCGACAACGGCTCAGGTATGCACGTACATATGTCTTTGGCAAAAAACGGTGTAAACCTGTTTGCTGGCGACAGCTACGCAGGCTTGTCAGAAATGGCGCTTTACTACATAGGCGGCATCATCAAGCACGCCAAAGCCTTGAACGCCATCACCAACCCAGGCACCAACTCTTACAAGCGTTTGGTTCCAGGTTTTGAAGCCCCTGTGATGCTGGCTTACTCTGCACGCAACCGCAGTGCGTCTATTCGTATTCCTTATGTACAAAGCCCCAAAGGCAAGCGTATCGAAGCTCGCTTCCCAGACCCAACCACCAACCCCTACTTGGCCTTCTCCGCGCTGATGATGGCGGGCTTGGACGGCATCAAAAACAAAATCCATCCTGGCGATGCCATGGATAAAAACCTGTACGACCTGCCACCTGAAGAATCGAAAAACATTCCACAAGTGGCTCACGGCTTGGACGTGGCCTTGGAAGCCTTGCAAAACGACATGGGCTTTTTGCTCGAAGGCGGCGTATTCAGCAAAGACATGCTAGAAGCCTATATCGAATGCAAGATGGGCGAGCTGACGCGCTATCGTCAGTCTGTGCATCCTGTTGAGTTCGATATGTACTACAGCCTGTAAATGCTATCATGCCCCAAAATGGGGCATTTTTTACAGGAAGACTGCCGTGACCTTCGCGACCGATACTCTCAGCGCTGCGGATGCTCTACTGGAACAGTTGAGCACGGCGGTTATTTTGCTCGACCAGCAGCAGCGGGTGCGCTATGCCAACCCCGCCGCTGAGCAGCTTTTTGCCACCAGTCGCGCGCATTTTAATGGCAATGCCATTGCCGATTTTTACTGGCAAGACCCCTGCTATTTGGATGCTTTGCGTAACGCTCTGGTCGACAAGCGCTCGTACACTCGCCGCGAAGCGCGGCTGTATTTTCCCGCCAGCGAACAAGTTGTAACCCTAGATTACACTGTGACGCCACTGGCTATGGGGCAAGAATTTTTACTGGAGCTGATACCGCAAGACCGCATCTTGCGTATTAGCCGCGAGGACAGCCTCTTTACCGCCAACCAAGCCACACAAGCGCTGGTGCGTGGTGTGGCGCACGAAGTACGCAACCCCTTAGGTGGCATTCGCGGCGCGACGCAGCTTTTGGCGCGAGAGCTGCACGACCCCAG
Source organism: Pseudomonadota bacterium (assembly GCA_039797885.1). Lineage (GTDB taxonomy): Bacteria > Pseudomonadota > Gammaproteobacteria > Pseudomonadales > Oceanobacteraceae > Venatoribacter. The sequence continues at coordinate 2,307 of JBDKHD010000050.1, read as the reverse complement.
CCAGCACGAATACACTGACCTCATCATCAGCGAGGTCGATCGTTTAAGCCACCTGGTCGAACGTATGCTTGGCTCGCACAAGATGCTGGACTTTAAACCCATCAACATCCACCAAGTGCTGGAACGGGTGTATTGGGTGCTCAAGGCCGAAGTAGGCGACAACATCGCCTTTGTGCGCGATTACGATCCTAGCCTGCCCGAGCTGTGGGCGGATTTAGACCAGCTGATTCAAGTGGTGCTGAACATTGCTCGCAACGCTGCACAGGCCCTGCAGGAAAACCCCAGCACCGAGCCTGCGCGCATCATTTTGCGCACCCGCGTGCTGCGCCAGTACACCCTTGGCAACACCTGTCATCGCATGGTGTGTTTGGTTGAAATTGAAGACAACGGCCCAGGTATCCATGCTGAGCTGCAAGAAACCCTGTTCTACCCCATGGTCACAGGGCGGGCGCAAGGCACAGGGCTGGGCTTGCCTATAGCCCAAGGCATCATGCAACAACATTCAGGCCTGATTGAATGCCTAAGCCAGCCCAAGCAAACCGTATTTCGCATTTTAATTCCCTTTGAACACAACAAACCCAGCAAGGAACCAGCATGAGTGGCGCGAGCATCTGGATAGTAGACGACGAAAAATCCCTGCGTTGGGTGCTGGAAAAAGCCCTGCAACAAGCAGGTTTTGCCACCCGCGCCTTCAGCTCAGGCGAAGCCATGCTGGCTGCCTTAAAAATAGAGAAGCCGCAAGTGCTTTTAACCGACATCCGTATGCCAGGTATGGACGGCCTCACCTTGCTCAGTGAGGTGCAAAGCCGCCTACCGCTGCTGCCCGTCATCGTTATGACCGCCCACGCCGACCTCGACAGCGCCGTGAAATCCTACCAAGGCGGCGCGTTTGAATACCTGCCCAAACCTTTCGACCTCGACGAAGCCGTAGGTCTCGTGCGCCGCGCGCTAATGCGCACGCAAGAAGCGCCAAAACTAACCCAAGCCGAGCTGGATGACAGCTTTATCACCGGCGAAGCCCCCGCCATGCAAGAGGTGTTTCGCATAATCGGTAGGCTCTCGCAATCCAATATGACGGTGCTGATTCACGGCGAATCGGGCACAGGCAAAGAGCGCGTCGCCGCCGCCTTGCATCGCCACAGCCCGCGCGCCAACAAGCCCTTTATTGCGTTGAACATGGCCGCCATCCCCAAAGATTTGATCGAATCCGAGCTCTTTGGCCACGAAAAAGGCGCGTTCACTGGTGCCGCTGGCTCGCGTACTGGGCGCTTTGAACAAGCCGACGGCGGAACTCTGTTTTTAGATGAAATTGGCGATATGCCATTGGAAGCCCAAACGCGCCTGCTGCGCGTGCTCGCAGACGGCGTATTTTACCGCGTTGGCGGCCACACCCCAGTGCAGGTGAACGTGCGCATCCTCGCCGCCACGCACCGCGATCTCGAAGTGCAGGTTCAAAAAGGCGTTTTTCGCGAAGACTTATTTCACCGTCTCAATGTCATTCGCCTGCACCTGCCGCGCCTAAGTGAACGCCGCGAGGACATCCCCAAGCTTGCCGCCCACTTTTTGCAACAAGCTGCACGCGAAATGAACGTCGAAGCGCGCGTACTTAGCCCCGAAGCCGAAGCCTTTCTAAGTAAGCTGGACTGGCCTGGCAACGTGCGCCAGCTGGAAAATACCTGCCGCTGGCTAACGGTCATGGCCGCCAGCCGCGAAGTACTACTAAGCGACCTGCCCGCCGAATTGCTGCACAGCAAAAGCAGCCCAAGCAGCGCCGACAGCGACTGGCAAAGCGCGCTGCGTCAATGGGCGCGCGCCGCCCTACGTCAAGGCGCACGTGGACTGCTCGACGAAGCCAGCCCGACTTTTGAACGCATCCTGCTGGAAGCGGCGCTGGAACAAGCGGGCGGGCGCAAACGCGACGCCGCCGAACTGCTCGGCTGGGGGCGCAACACCCTCACCCGTAAACTCAAAGAACTAGGAATGGAAGAGCAGATGGAGGAGGACTAACCCCTCCTTTGTGGATACTGCGACTTCGCGCAGGATGACGGCACACTTCGGTCATTCCTTCTTATCAAAATCAGCCTGACTTCTGATAGAAGCCCGCTAATTCCGCCCCTAACCTTAACGCTCCCCCCCCAACTTGGCTATGGCCAGAAGGAGAGCGTTATGAAGGCTTGTCTGAAACTTTGAATTTGCTTGCTAATAAGTTTCTCGCCGTTCACTTGGGCTAGCTCGATTACAAAAATTGAGCCTTGGTCTGCTGAGAAAAACTACCAACGTGGCGATCTCGCCGAATTTCAAAAAACA
>JBDKHD010000049.1:0-6520 GCA_039797885.1 Pseudomonadota bacterium | reverse complement strand
TAAAAGTCTGCATAGAAAATAGCAGCCCTGGCACTTTTTAAATTTTGTCAGGTTTTCATTACACAAAAATTCCTCCCGAGTCTATGCTTAGACTGTTTCGTTCTTTTGCTAGGATGCAATTATGCGTAAAAACCTTCCTATTACCCGTACAGAACGCTCTTTTCCTGAGGATGAGCGTTTAATCTCTGCGACTTCCACCAAGGGCGTGATCACCTATATCAACGATGCTTTTGTCGATATCAGTGGCTTTACCCGCGAAGAATTACTTGGCCAAGCCCATAACATTGTACGTCATCCTGATGTCCCGCAGGCCGTATTCAAGCATCTTTGGGATACGCTCAAGGAAGGCAAGCCGTGGATGGGGGTGATTAAAAATCGCTGCAAAAACGGGGATTTTTACTGGGTAAACGCTTACGTTTCACCGATTTACGAAAACGGTCAAATGGTTGGCTACGAATCGGTGCGCACGCGACCGACCAGCGCACAAGTTCGCCGCGCCAGTGCGCTTTTTGCCCGCATCAATCAAGGGAAGAACCCTACGCCACTCCTAGAGTACTGGCGTTATGACATGATAATTTCTTGGCACATTATCCTAGCGGGCATGCTGTTGCTAATGGCGCATTGGTTTATGCCAGAGGCGTTTATCCTCCCCAGCTTTGTGCTGATTATGCTGGCCCTAGGGTCATTTAACCTATGGCGGCTGCGCACCACCTTTTGTGAAATTGTCGATGCTCACCCTAATTCCTTTACCAGCCTGCTGATCTCACGCATCTACAGCGATAACCTTGGCGCTAGAGCCATGCTCGATATGCTGTTAGTCAGCGAATCCGCTCGCACCACTACGGCGCTAACTCGGCTGCAAGATGCAGGCAAGAATGTTCGTGATAATGCTGTGCGCTCGGCCAAACTTTCTGCCAACGAGGCCGCTTTACTGGAACAACAAAGCTCTGAAACCGCACAAACCGCCACAGCCATCCAAGAAATGGCAGCAACCATCCGTGAGGTTAGCGCCAACATCAACAGCACAGTCACCGCCGCCAATGAAGCCACAACGCTGGCTGCCGACGGCAAGCTGCGCGCCAGCCAAAGCTTGGATGCGATTCATAAAATGGCCGACGCCGTTAAAGAAATTAGCGTAGCTGTCAATGATTTGGCACTGTCCACGCAAGCCATTAGTGGTATGGCGGATACCATTACAGGCATTGCCGAACAAACTAATTTACTCGCGCTAAACGCCGCCATCGAAGCCGCGCGAGCAGGAGAGCAAGGCCGAGGCTTTGCCGTGGTGGCCGATGAGGTGCGCGCCCTAGCAGGACGCACGCGCGAATCAACCGATCAAATCCAGGGCATCGTACAAAGTCTCAGCAGTGGAGCACAAAAAGCCGTCCAAACCGCCGAACAAGGTGCGATTTTAGCAAAAACCTGTGTCAGCTCCGTCTCGGATGTCAACCAAGCTTTAGACGGTATTACGCTGGCAGTGCAGCAAATTGATAGCATGAGCTTGCAAGTTGCAGCCGCCGCTGAAGAGCAAAGCCAGACTACTAAAGCCATGAGCCAACAAATCGACCGTATTGCGCAGCTTTCCGCCAGCACCGCCGATGAAGCTCAGCAAGGGCTGGAGCTGACGCGCAGCCTCGAAAAGTTTGCCAGTGACTTGCATGGTTTAGCCGAACGATTCAACCGCTAAGCCTTTGTTCCACGTGAAACAAAAAGGGCAGCCTAAGCTGCCCTTTTTTATTTAGAAGTCGAGATTGGCGACGTTTAAGGCGTTGGCCTCGATAAAGGCACGACGAGGCTCGACTTCATCGCCCATCAGGGTGGTGAACATCTTGTCTGCACCAATGGCGTCATCGATGGTCACGCGCAACATACGGCGGTTGACTGGGTCCATAGTGGTTTCCCAAAGCTGTTCAGGATTCATCTCGCCCAAACCCTTATAGCGCTGGATGGCAAAGCCTTTACGCGCTTCGCCCAACAGCCATTGGATGGCGTCCCAGAAATCCCCTACGGGGTAATTTCTTTCACCGCGCAGTATGTAGGCATCGCCGTCTAAGGTGCTGGAGAGTTTTTCACTCATGCTGGCTAGCTTGTTATAGCCTGCACCGCTGAAAAAGTCATAGCCCAACTTGTACTGGCGTGACAGTCCGTGCGTAATCACCTGGATGCCAAGTGCAAAGCCGTTGCGCTCGCTTTCTTCCACCAAACCCAGCTCAAAATGACTGCCGCTACGGCCTGCATCGGGCAATTTAGCTTTAAGCAGCTCAACAAAGCCCTGCACTTTTTCTTTGGCGCTAAGGTCGCTAACCGCTAAGCGAGGCAAGGTCAGCAACGCATGCAGCACTTCGCGTGGGGCAAAATGGCTGACAGTTAAGCGGCTAACGGTATCTTGCGCAGCGCGGTATTCTGCTACCAGCTGTGCAAAAGCCTCATCGCTGATGGCAGGCGCGCTGGCTGAGGGGTAAAGCGCGGCTTTATCCAAAGCGATATGAGTGAGGTAATTTTCCATCGCCTCTTCGTCTTTGATGTACTGCTCTTGCTTGCCGCGTTTGATTTTATACAAAGGAGGCTGTGCGATATAAACGTAGCCACGTTCGATAATTTCAGGCATTTGACGGAAGAAAAAGGTCAGCAGCAGCGTACGAATGTGCGCACCATCGACGTCGGCGTCGGTCATGATGATGATGTGGTGATAGCGCAGTTTCTCGATATTGAACTCTTCACGGCCAATACCGCAGCCCAAAGCCGTAATCAGTGTGCCCACTTCTTGCGAAGACAGCATCTTGTCGAAGCGAGCTTTTTCGACGTTTAGGATTTTGCCTTTCAAGGGCAAAATAGCTTGCGTGCGGCGATCTCGGCCTTGTTTAGCGCTACCGCCCGCCGAGTCCCCTTCCACTAAGTACAGTTCAGAAAGCGCAGGATCCTTTTCTTGGCAATCGGCCAGCTTGCCTGGCAGGCCTGCGATATCCAGAGCGCCTTTGCGGCGAGTCATATCGCGGGCTTTACGCGCTGCTTCACGCGCACGCGCAGCGTCGATCATTTTACCTACCACTTCTTTGGCCTGAGCTGGGTTTTCCAGCAACCAGTCGGTGAAGTATTTTCCCATTTCTTGCTCAACCGCCGCTTTAACTTCACTGGATACCAGCTTGTCTTTGGTTTGTGAGCTGAACTTAGGATCAGGCACTTTTACCGAAATAATAGCGGTTAAACCTTCGCGAGCATCATCGCCTGTGGTGGCTATTTTGGCTTTTTTTGCCAAACCTTCTTGCTCGATGTAGGTGTTCAAAGAACGAGTTAGCGCACCACGGAAACCAGCTAAGTGCGTGCCGCCATCGCGCTGGGGAATGTTGTTGGTATAACAGTGTACGTTTTCAGAAAAGCTATCGTTCCACTGCATAGCGACTTCCACACCTATGCCATCTTCGCGCTGCATATTGAAGTGGAATACTTCGTTCAGACTGGTTTTGCCTTCGTTTAAGTACTTCACAAAGGAAGCCAAACCACCTTCAAATTCAAAATGGTCTTCGCGGTTATTGCGTTCGTCTTGTAAATGAATATGTACGCCAGAGTTCAGGAATGACAGTTCACGCAAGCGCTTGGCTAAATAGTCGTAGCTGAATTCGGTTTTGGTAAAGGTTTGTTTAGAGGGCAAGAAACGTACACAAGTGCCCGTGCCTTCGGTTGGCCCTACTTCGCGCAAGGGGTAATCGGGTACGCCGTGGGTGTATTCTTGCTCATGCAGCTTGCCATTGCGGCGAATGGTAAGGCGCAGCTTTTCCGATAACGCATTCACAACCGACACACCCACACCGTGCAGGCCGCCCGACACTTTGTAGGAGTTATCATCAAACTTACCGCCCGCGTGCAGGATGGTCATAATCACTTCTGCCGCCGACACTCCTTCTTCGGCATGAATGGAAACAGGAATACCACGACCGTTGTCGGCTACCGACACGGAGTTATCCTCGTGAATGATGACATCAACCTTGTCGCAATGCCCTGCCAAGGCTTCGTCGATGGAGTTATCCACCACCTCAAACACCATATGGTGCAAGCCTGAGCCATCGTCGGTGTCGCCAATGTACATACCTGGGCGTTTACGCACGGCATCCAGCCCTTTTAACACCTTAATACTCGATGAGTCGTAGGTTTGCTCAGTCATGCATTCTTCCTCTTTAATTAAGGGCGTAGCCTTGGCTACGCCTGAATAAGCGAATTGGGCAGTTCTTCGTGTAGCTTGCCCTGTTCCACGTGAAACACTTTGCTTTGTTGTGGATGCCAACAATTTATAAGTTGTTCTTTATCGATGCTGGTTATAAAGACCTGGCATTTTAAGTCTTCTAGCAATTTACATAAAGCAAAACGGTGGTTTTCATCCAGTTCTGAGGCTAAGTCATCCACCAGATAAATAGTGCGGCGCCCTGTTTCTGCTTGAAACAACGCACCCTGTGCAATTTTCAAGGCCGCAACCACCGTTTTTTGCTGTCCACGGCTTAAAATTTCAGCGGCAGGCTGTTTATCAACCTTAATGCGCAGCTCGGCACGATGTGGCCCTGCTTGGGTATACCCCAAAACCAAGTCGCGCTCTTGTTGTCTGTTCAGCACTTCGAGCAGCTCTTGCTCTTTATCCCAACCAGGGTAATAAGCCAGCGACACCTTAATGTTGCCGTCGAGCTGCGCGAGAATACGTTCAAACTCCGGCTTGAAGCGTTTTAGGTAATTCATGCGGAAAGTATCAATAGCCAAGGCGCTTTCGACAAAGCCCGCCGTCCAAATAGGCAACCATTCCAGCTCTTGCTGCTTTAATACTGCATTGCGCTGTTTCAGCTGTTTACGAAAGACTTTCCATTGTTCTATAAAGTTTTGTTCCACATGGAACACACCCCAATCGATAAACTGACGTCTTTCATCGGGCGAACCTGTCAAAAGCTTAAAGGTGGTTGGGTCAATCACCTGTACAGGTAGCCAATGCGCCGCTTCCGATTGTGCGGTAAGAACTGAGCCATTGAGCTTAAGTAAATGCTCCCCCGCTTTTAGCCGCAGGGTGTCAAGCTGACAAGAACCCAAATGTTCATCTTCCACTGTCAAAGCCATATCGATGCGCTCATGGTCTTGGGCGTGTAAATGTTTGATTTGTGAAGTGCGGAAAGACTTGCCCGAAGCCATGAGGTTAATGGCTTCAAGTAGACTGGTTTTGCCCGAGCCATTTTCACCGTAGATAAAATTGACGCTGGAGCTAAAAGACAAATCCAAGGGTGCGAGATTACGCAACCCTTGGACTTTAAGCTGCCGAATTGGCATAGAAAGCTCGTACTACAAGCGCATGGGCATAACAACGTACATAGCATCACCGCCTTCTGGCTCTTCAACCAGTGCGCTGCTATTGGCATCCGAGAAAGTGATTTTCACTAAATTGCTATCAATCACGCTCATCACATCTTGCAAATAAGAGACGTTAAATCCCATCTCCAAACTGTCGCCACGGTATTCCACACTCATAGAATCTTCGGCTTCTTCTTGCTCGGGGTTGTTAGCCAATACTTTTAAACTATCGTTTTCCAACAACATGCGGACGCCACGATATTTTTCGTTAGAAAGAATGGCAGCACGGTTGAGTACTTGACGCATTTCAGCGCGATCGCCCAGCAGTACATTATTGCCGTTGCGTGGAATAACGCGGTTATAATCGGGAAATTTACCATCCACCAATTTAGAGGTGAATGAATAGCTTTCAAACTGCGCGCGTAAATGATTGCTGCTTAAAACTAAAGTCACACTGGCATCAGACTGGTTAAGTAGTTTGGATAATTCCAACACCCCTTTGCGCGGCAGAATAATTTGGGTGGTGGTATCTGGGCCACTGATGGCAACTTTACAGGTGGCTAAACGGTGGCCGTCTGTGGCCACAGTACGCAGGCTGTTGTTGGTCACTTCAAAAAGCATACCATTGAGGTAATAACGCACATCTTGCTGCGCCATAGCAAAGCTGGCGCGATCAATAGCGCGGCGCAAGGCAGTTTGCGGTAAGCTGAAGTTGTTTTTATCGGAGATGTCTTCGATATTAGGAAATTCAGTGGCTGGCAAAGTTGAAAGGGTAAAACGTGAGCGACCTGCTCGTATATTTACACGTTGTTCATCTTGTTCAATGGTAATGTCACTGCCTTCAGGCAAAGAGCGGCAAATATCCATCAGTTTTTTACCAGGAACAGTCACAGCGCCTTCTTGGGATACTTCCTCCAAAGTAATGCGTGCAACCAACTCCACTTCTAAATCCGTACCTGTCATGGTCAGCTGCTGACCTTTTACCTCTAACAACACATTGGATAACACCGCCAAGGTGTGGCGTTTTTCTACGACTCCCGCAACAAATTGCAGTGGTTGTAAGAGGGCTTCCCTAGAGATTGTGAATTTCATGGTAATGTCAATTTTCCCAATTATTTAAGTGCTGCTAAGAGGTCAGAGAGCGTAACAGATTTTTATAATCTTCGCTTACGTCTGCGCTAGTTTCTTGTAATTCTTTAAT